>JANNRX010000434.1:0-2212 GCA_031401875.1 Hyphomicrobiales bacterium
CTGGGCGGACGCGCCCGCATCATGGCGGATCACCAGCCGCTCGTCCGGAGCGCCGAAGATCGCCTCGCAGGACAGAACAAAAGAGGGCATGCGGATGGAGTGCACCTGCACCGGTTCACCTTTGCCAATGGCGCCGCCAACCCAGCCAGAAGCGCCCGCGAGCGTGATGCGTATTGTCATTGTCATAAAATGGTCCCCAAAGCAGATGACGGCAAGCGCAAAATGGAAATGCGCCGTGCAAAGGCATCACAGCAATCTCACGCCGGAGTGAAGTGCCGTGTTTTTCCGTGAGATGCATGCGATGGCAGTATCCAATATGCCTAAAGTGGTATTTTAATGAGGAGATAGAGGATGCTTAATAAGACCAAGCCCGCAGCGCGTGTTTTCGGTGTTGCGGACGTCAAAACAATTTGCAATCTCGCCATCGGCGGCCTTGCCGGACTGCTGATCTGGGAGGTTTTTGCCCGTGTTGTGACAAAAGCAATCCTGGGATATCCGCTGGAGCCAGCCGGACTGATCGACGCGATTTTCAACCATCAGCTTGGTATTTCCGTGAACTACTGGGTGCGTGAGGCGCTGCATTACGGCGTCGGTATCCTGGGGTATCCGGTGGCGTTTTATGCGATTTCGAAGCTGGTGCCACGTTGGTCCGCTGTACTCGATGCACTTGTCTTCGTGACGTTCACGGCAGGTGTCGCTTTCTTCGCCATAAAAAGCGGCCTGTCGCTTGGTCTTGCCGCTTTCTGGCTGGTGGTCACTGCTCTCATCGCAACCCGTTTCATCAACCGCAATGAAGGACTGCTCAACGCCATCTCATGGGGCACGTTCACCTGGCTCAACGCGCTTGGCATCATGGCACCGCTCGGTGGATTATCATTCTATCTGCTGGGTGAAGGTGGGGATCTGTCCTTCATGAGCTTTGTTGGCCATGTGATCTACGGTGCCGTTGCCGTGATTGTGTATGACTGGTTGCAAAGGCGCACCATGGCCGCCTGAGGCCAAATCCAGATTTTGTTCTGTTGTCGGGCTGATTATTTGCCAGATGAAGGCGTGGCCAGGCCATTGCGGATTCCGCTCTGGCCACTGGTCTTGCCGAAATACTTCTCGGAATCGCCCAGCGTCACAGTTGGCTTGCAGAGAGGTTCACAGGAGTAGGTCTCGGTCTCGCCACCGCGCTGGACCACAAGGGTGTTGCGGCTTGAGGCTTGAACTTTCAGCCAGCTTTCCGAAACCAGTTGCCCCTCTGAATCGAGTGCGAGCAGATTGGTCTCGCCATAGCTCTTGGCCGTCAACACCATGACGCCGCTCTTCTGGATCGAAACATCGGCGATAGCGGGATTGCCGATGACGACCGTGGTTGCCCTGGCAGGAGTTCGTATGACGGTAGCGCGATCAAGGGTCAGGTTGATCGTTTCTTCCGCATACCCCGTTGCAGGTGCCGTCGCAATGCCGACAAACAGGGCAACAATCATAAGTCCAAAACCATTGGAACGGGCGCGCGCCATCAAAAGCTCCATGCAACAATCATATACCAAACCCTAAACAGGATTGGTGAACGAACCGCTAAGGTTTGATGTGTGCGTGATGTGCAAAGCTGCTTGGCGCGGCGGCACAAAATTCTACGATTTGTCTTTTGGCTTCGTTTTTGTGACCTTTGCGACTTTTTTTGCTGAGGCCTTGGGGCTTGCTAGCTTTGTTTTTTCCGGTTTGGGTAATGAGGGTGTTTTCTCTTTTTCCTCCCCTGTGACCATGAACTGCGCCCTCGCCAAAGAAGCGAAACGCCCGTTTTCCTTCACCAGGCTGTCAAAATCGCCATATTCCATGATCCGTCCCTGGTCGAAGAGGAGAATCCTGTCGGCATTGCGGATTGTGGCCAGACGGTGCGCGATGATGAAAGTGGTACGGCCAATGCGGACTTCATCAAGAGCTTTCTTCAGTTTCTGCTCTGTCGCCGCGTCCAGCGCCGACGTTGCCTCATCAAGGATCATGATGGGCGGATCTTTCAAAAGTGCGCGCGCAATCGACAGTCTCTGGCGCTCGCCGCCTGAAAGGGAACGCCCGCGTTCGCCCACAATGGTCATCAGACCATCGGATTGCCGCGAGATGAAATCTGTGGCCTGGGCCCGTTCGATAGCCGAGGCAATCTCCGCATCTGTGGCATCCGGCTTGCCAATCTTGAGATTCTCTTCAATCGAGTGCGCAAACAGCATCG
>JANNRX010000435.1:0-9403 GCA_031401875.1 Hyphomicrobiales bacterium
CCCGTTTTCCTCGCGTCCACCATCTGTTCCTAACGGACGACACGCCCCAGGGCGGCAAGCACAATCCAGTGGCAACGTGCCGCTTCCAAGCCATGCATTGTTCGGCTATCTGGCAGTGTGCCGCTTTCATGCAGCCTTCCCGCGGCAACAGAAGAGAATGCAGCTATGTCCGTTGTCGCCTCCATCCGCAAGCAGCTCGTGCCCATCCATCCCGAGGGCTATCTGTTCATTGCAGTCTTCGCTCTCGCGGCTTTGCTTCTGGGCTGGCTCTGGGCCCCTCTTGGCTGGATCGGCTGGATATTAACGCTGTGGTGCGCGTATTTTTTCCGTGATCCTGCGCGTGTCACGGCGGCGCGGGACGGGCTCGTGATCAGTCCGGCGGATGGCCGTGTGGATATGGTGGGCTATTTCGCGCCGCCTGCTGAACTGGAACTGGGCAACAAGCCGCTGCCACGCATCACCATCTTCATGTCCGTGTTTGATTGCCACGTGAACCGCGCCCCTGTTGCCGGCCGCATCAGCAAGATTGCCTATAAGCCCGGCCTGTTTCTCAGTGCGGATCTTGACAAGGCGAGCGAAGACAACGAGCGCAGCGGCATGGTCATCGATACGGACAAGGGCCGTTTTGGTATCGTGCAGATCGCGGGACTGCTGGCGCGGCGCATCGTGGCTTTTGACAATGCCCGCGAGGGCGGCATTATCCAGGCCGGTGAACGCTTCGGTTTGATCCGTTTTGGTTCGCGGGTGGATGTCTATCTGCCGGAGGGCTCCAAGGCACTGGTTGGTGTGGGGCAACGCGCCATTGCAGGGGAAACCATTCTTGCCGATGTCAGCTCGAAGGAAGCGATCCGGACTTTCAAGGTTGGTTGAGGCTTTGTCGATACAGGGCGTGACGGTGACACGATAGCCCGCTAGAATGGTCTCATGAGCGATCCAATCACAGAACTGTTTCCGCCGTTCCAGCCGGACCAGGATGAGCCGAAGAAGCGGCGTTTCCAACCTATTCCCTTGCGGGTCCTGATTCCGAATCTGATTACCTTGCTGGCGCTTTGCCTCGGGCTAACGGCGATCCGGCTGGCCATTGAAGGGCGCATGGAAGCGGCGGTCTATGCCATTCTGGTTGCGGCTGTTCTGGACGGCATTGATGGCAATCTCGCACGCTACCTCAAGGGCACATCGCGTTTTGGTGCCGAGCTGGATTCGCTGGCTGATTTCGTGAATTTCGGCTGTGTACCAGCACTTGTGCTGTATTTCTGGGTCCTCAAGGACCTGAAATCCCTGGGCTGGATCGTCTGTCTGGTGTTTGCCATTGCGATGGTTCTGAGATTGGCGCGCTTCAACGTGATGCTGGATGATCCAACACGGCCTGATTGGAAGAAAGGGTTCTTTGTGGGCATGCCAGCGCCCATGGGGGCGGCTTGCGTGCTGTTGCCGCTTTACGGCAGCCTTGCCGGATTGCCCAGCTTTCCGGGCCTTCCCGTTGTAGTGCTGGTCTATACATTGCTGATCGCCTTCCTGACGATCAGTACCATCCCAACAGTTTCATCGAAAAAACTGGGTCAGAATATCAACCGCAGTTACGTGGTTCCCCTGTTTGTTTGCGCCGTATTGGCGGCGGGTTTGCTGCTTTCCTATACATTCGAGACGCTTGCAGGGGTTATCCTGCTTTATCTCGTTACCTTGCCCTACGGTGTCATGCGCTACCGCGCCATGGACAAGGCCTGGGCCGAGGAACAGGACAAGGTCAAATCAAGCCCCTCAGCACCATCTTCATGACGCTTGCGCGTGTGCTGGTCGTCGGTTCGGTGAATATGGATGTGTCTGTCCATGTCCAGCATTTGCCCTGTGCGGGCGAGACAGTGCCGGGAGCGGATGCCACGGTTGCTCTCGGTGGCAAAGGGGCCAATCAGGCCGTCGCTTCGGCGCGGCTTGGAGGCCATGTTCATCTCGTCGGCTGTGTCGGCAATGATGCTTTTGGGCAGCAGGCCAAAGATGCGCTTGCGGTTGAAGATCTCGATATCTCCAATCTGCGAAGCATCGATGCTGTCTCCACAGGCGTTGCGCTGATCACGGTGGCAAAGGACGGCCAGAACATGATCACGCTCTCACCTGGTGCGAATGCCAGGCTTGCTTCCTCCGATATCGACAGCGCGTCCGGGCTTTTCAACAAAGCCGCAATCCTGCTTCTGCAAAACGAGGTTCCCGCAGATGTTTCCCTTCATGCTGCCCGGCTGATGCGGGCAAGAGGAGGGCTGGTGATTGTTGATCCTGCGCCTGCGACGGGCTTTGACAAAGCCCTTGTCGGCTTGGCCGATCTTGTCACGCCGAATGAAACCGAGGCAGCACAGCTTTCGGGGATTGTCATCCGCAATGGTGCAGATGCTTTGGCTTCAGCCCGCTGGTTTGTGGCGCATGGGTCGGCCAATGCGATTGTCAAATGGGGCGCAAACGGTGTGGTCTATGCCGGTCAATGGGGAGAGGGGCATTCACCTGCACAGGAAGTGCATGCCGTGGATACGGTTGCGGCCGGGGATTGCTTTAACGGGGCGCTGGCTGTGGGTTTAGGAGAGAAAATGCCTTTTGTTGACGCCATCGCTTTCGCTTGCCGGGCTGCAGCTGTTTCAGTGATGCGTCCGGGGGCCAGTGTTTCCATGCCGCATCGCGACGAACTCTGACCGCTTTGTTGGGGTACTGATTGCCAAGAAGTGCGAAAAGAAAAAGGACACTCAACAGAGTGTCCTTTTTTATTCGCGTCGTTGCTGAATTTTTATTTCTTAGGTTTAGGCGACGCTGCCGGAGCTTTGCCCTTGACCGCGCGCATTGGCTTGACGGTCTCGATGTTTTTCTTGCCAAGGGAGCCGTCATCCACCGATGTCGCGACCTTTCCTGCTGCAACCCGCTTGGCGAATTCGGTTGTCTTGCCAGTGGCCAGAACCTTCGCCTGCTTGATCCATTCCTCGCGCTCGATTCGGCCCGGGAAGGCGAGATAGCTGCCGACCCAGAGCGATTCCTGGGACGTCCAGGCGGAGATCTGGTCAAAGTGCCAGATGCCAAGACCGTGCAACCGACCTTCATTCTGCTGGCCGATGCCACGGATCAGCTTCAGGTTATCCGCTTTTCCATCACGTGCGCTTGCCAGACCGGCAGGGCGCTTGCCCGGAACCTTGTCTTCGCCAGCAATCTTTGGTGCAGCAGCTGGGCTTACAACAGCCGACGATGCAACAGGTGTGGGCGCAGCGACAGCTTTGGGAGTAGGAGCTGCTTGGGGAGCAGGAACAGGTTTTGGAGCAGGAGCAGGTTTGGCAGCAACTGCGGCGACTGGCGCAGATTTTGCCACAACGGCAGGTCTCTGCATCGGAGGAGCAACGATATCCACTTTTGCCAGGCTATAACCTGTGGCCAAGGCTTTCACGCCGCTCATCACGCCGTCGTAGCTTGGCTGGGTGCCAGCGACACCCGTCAGCGTGTATTTTGTGTCGATCAGGCTTGCGATGCCCTTGTCCAGTTTGGCGAGATGTCCAAACGCGGTTGAGGCCATTGCTTCGAGATTCGCGGGTGAGCCGGAAGCCAGTTGCAACTTGTCGATAATCGCTGCCGGAGCAAGCGTTGTCTTTGCTGCGGCAACGACACGCCCACGGGCATCGTCCGATGGCACATATCCCGTCAGAGTTACGCTTGCCGCATCCTTGGCGGCTTGCCACTGATAGGGCCGAACCGCAGCGGGGCCCGAAGGTATCGCAGGTTTTGCGACAGCCGGGGCAGCCTTTGGAGCGGCCATGGTCGCAGCGGCGGCCATGACTGCTGCGGGCTTGACTGCTTCAGCAAGACCACGACGGCCAAACAGACAGCCGATGCAGCAGCCGATGACAAAGGCCGCAAAGAACAGAAGCGCAGTATCCAGCCACAGGCCTGCCTTGCCGGGCAGAAGCTTCAGCACTGCAATCGCCAGGCCAATCAGAAAGGCGATAATACCAATCTTCAACCAGCCAAGGCCTTCTCTTCTGGGCTCTTGCCGACAGGCTTGCCAGCCTACAAAGAGACCCAGTGCGAGGGCGGCAAGCAGCCACCAGATGAGAGTTGTTGTGAGATACCACATGGATTGAACTCCCCGGCCTTACTTGACGACAAATTCGACGCGGCGATTCTTCTGCTTGTTGGCAGGAGTATCATTCGCGGCGATCGGCTTGGTTTCGCCATAGCCGATTGGCTTCAGCAATGTTCCTGCAACACCCTCGCGGACAAGGTATTCAACGACGGCTTTGGCGCGCCGCTCGGAGAGATCCTGATTGTAGGCATCAGCTCCGTCCGAATCTGTATGGGCACCAATCTCGAGGTTGCGTGTTGGACAGCTCTTGGCGACTTGCGCGAGTTTCCCAAGAAGAATGAAGGAAACAGGCCTGATCGTATCCTTGTTCGTATCAAACAGGATTGGTTCCTGTAGCAAGGCATTGAAACGTGTCTGGCAGGTGTCGGCAACTGGTGCAGGTGCAGGTGCAGGCACTGGCGCAGGCACTGGCACTGGCGCAGGCACAGGTGCAGGTACTGGCGCAGCTATGACTGGAACTGGAATGACAAAAGCCGGTGGAGGTGGTGGCGGAATCACCACAACAGGAACGGGTGGTGCAGGAGGTGGTGCAACCACGACCGGAACAGGAGCTGGCGGTGGAGCCGGTGGGGCAACCGCAACAGGAGCCGGAGGCGGGGGTGGAGGAGTAACAACAACCGGTGCCGGAGCCGGTGGAGCAGGTGCAGTAATTGCCTGCTGTGCCAGCGTGAAACCATTCGGCAGCGTTGCTGTTGCGGCAACCACGTCACCACGGATGGCTGCCGAGGCGGCTGCACCCGTTATGGTATAGGCTGTGTTGGAAAGGCTTGCCGTTCCCGCATTGAGTTTGCCAAGCTGTCCGATGCCATAGGCTGCCATACCGGCAAACCCATTCGGTGCGCCCGCTCCCAGCACTTGCTGATCTGTCAGCAGGGCATTGGGCACGGCGGCTCTTGCCGCGGCAACAGTGGCTGCGCGAGTCGCCTCATCCGGCACAAAGCCCGAAAGCGTGATAGCACCGGCATTGCGTACAGCCGACCAGCTGTAGGGATTGATGGTCGGTGCAGTGATGTTCTGCTGGGCCAGCGTGAAGCCAGTGGGAAGTGTGGCTGTTGTCGCGATGACATCACCGCGAATTGCAAGTGACGGTGCCAAGCCTGTGATCGTATAGGCTGTATTGGCAAGGCTTGCGACGCCACTGCCCAGCCTTCCGAGTTGCGCTACGGCAAAAGCTGTCATGCCGGAGAAGCCATTGGGTGCTCCGATGCCAAGAACCTGCTGGTCGGTGACTTGAGCATTGGCAACGGCGGCCCTGACGGCTGCGACATTGGCAGCGCGTGTTGCATCATCGGGTACGTAGCCAGACAATGTAACAGCGGTGCCATTGCGGGTGGCCGACCAAGTGTAAGGGCTGATGGTGGGTGCCGTAATATCTGCACGGGCAAGACTGAATCCGGCTGGCAGTGCTCGCGCTGCCGCCATTGTTGCATTCATGACATCAACAGAAGGGGTTGTGCCCACGAGGCTGTAGGCTGCATCCAAAAGGCTTCCCGTGCCGCCCGACATGCGGGTCAGATGTCCCAGAGCAGCAGCGACCATGCCATCGAAGCCATTGGGAGCGCCTGCTGCGATACGCAACTGATCGTTGACCACGGCGTTCGGTGCGGCTGATTTGGCTGCTTCCGCAATCTTTGCCTTGGCATCAGCAGAAGGCGCCAGGCCGGTCAAGGTAATCGTCGTTCCTGTCTTCTGCGCCTGCCAGAGATAAGGGCGGATGACAGGGAGTCCGATCTGCACACCGCCGGTCGTGCCCGCAGGCAATCCGGCGGATGCGGCGAGCTGATAAAGATCAAGCGATGGAGCTGTCCCGGTTACTGTGAGTGCAGCATCAGAAAGAGTGGCCTTGCCGTCCGGCAGGCGGCCAAGCTGTGCCAGCGAATAGGCGGTTGCCGCGCCAAAGATGGCGGGCACGCCTCTGGCGAGCTTCATGCCATCGGTGATCTGGGCGTTTGGCAACGCTCTGTTGGCATCGTCAAGAATGCGTGCACGGGATGCTTCATCGGGAACGGAACCGCTCAAAGTGATCTTTGCACCATCACGGACTGCGGACCAGGTGTAGGGCTTGGCTTCCGCAAGCAGGGTTGCCGCGTTGCTGACCACACGAACGCCTGGAATGCTGTCAATTGCCTGTGCGGCAAGGCCCTGACCCTCGGGTGTTGGCGACACACCGGTCAGGCTTGCATCGCGGCCATCGAACGTGGCTTTCGCCCATGGATAGCCAGTCTTGAGCGCTTGTTCTGCAGACTTCTGGGTCAGATCCGTCTGGATAGGATCAGTGCGGAACAATCCGGCAAGAATCCATAAAATCGCGAGGGGCAAAAGACCCCACAACCATCGTCTCGGTTGGCACATGTGTTTTGCCCTCTTCATGTGCAGCACCAAACAATGCTGAACATCGTTTCATCCACTAACCCCTTGCCATTCAACCGGATAAGATTTCCGGTCATGATGAACACTTACGGTCCATCAGTTCACCCAAGGCGTTGCGAGAGGTTAATCACAATCCCGCCTCAATCGCAAAGGCCTAAATTGCCAATATTTTTCAAGAAACGGGAAAAATGGGTCTATCAAAGATACAAAGCAGCCATTCTGATTGTCTTTCCAGTAATTTTGCAGGTTTTGTCATTCATTCTATCGCATCTGACTCAGCCGTTGAATCGTTGTACTGCGGATACGATCGCCTTTGCCCTGAGATCCGAGATCACCGCACTCAGGTGTTTGAGATCCCAGACTTCCAGATCGATGGTCATTTCCCGAAAGTCCTGCGATTTCGAGGTCATGACGATATTGTCGATATTGCCGTCACTATCGCCGATGATTCGGGCGACTTCCGCGAGTGCACCGGGTTCATTGATCACCGAGAGCTGTATTCTGGCTGGAAACCGGCTCTTTTTCGCCTCGTCGATATCCCAGCGGACATCAAGCCAGCGGTCTGGCTGATCGTCAAAGTTTGACAGTGATGGTGCGTGGATCGGGTAGATTGTAATGCCTTCACCCGGATGAAGGATGCCCACGATGCGATCACCGGGCACGGCACCGCCATTCGGCGCAAAGGTGACAGGCAGGTCTCCTTCCAGCCCACGAATGGGAATGGCATTTGTTTCCATCTCGGAACCTGGCACCTTGAACTTCAGGTTCTCGCCTTTCTGCAGTCCGAACCAACCGCCCTTGCCGTCGCTTTCCGGCCCGGCCTTCTGCTCTTCCTTGAAATCGGGATAAAGCGCTTTCAGCACGTCGCTGGATGTCATCTCGCCGCGCCCCACGGCGGCCAGGACATCATCGATGGAGGCACGTGCCAGGCGGGGCAGGGCGGCTTTCAGCTTGTCATCGGCCAATGGCTTGCCTGCTCTTGCAAAAGCCCTCTCCAGGATCTTGCGACCCAGGCCCGAATATTGCGCCTTGACGGCAGCACGTGTGGCGCGGCGGATATCGGCCCGCGCCTTGCCTGTCACCACGGCGGTCTCCCACGCGGCAGGCGGTGTCTGGCCGGTGGCGCGGATGATCTCCACCTCGTCGCCGTTCTGCAATTCGGAGAGCAACGGAACACTGCGCCCATTGACCCGACAGCCAATCGCCTCGTTGCCGATTGCGCTGTGCACGGCGTAAGCGAAATCGATTGGCGTCGCGCCGCGCGGCAAGGCGATCAATGTGCCTTTCGGGGTGAAACAGAACACCAGATCGTGGAAAAGCTCCAGCTTGGTGTGCTCCAGAAACTCTTCGGGACTGTCACCCTCCGCCAGCGCATCGATGGTCCGGCGCAAACCCTGATAGGCGTTCGATTCTGCGGCTCCCCCCTTGGACGTGAATTCCAGCCCGTCCTTGTAGATAGCATGGGCAGCAATGCCGTATTCATCAATGCGGTGCATCTCGAAGGTGCGGATTTGCAGCTCCACGCGCTGGCGTCCAGGGCCGATCACGGTTGTGTGCAGCGAGCGATAATCGTTATGCTTTGGTGTCGAGATGTAATCCTTGAAGCGCCCCGGCACCATCGGCCAGATCACATGCACAGCACCCAGAACGCGGTAGCAATCTGAAATCGTGTTGACGAGAATGCGAAAGCCGAAAATATCCGAGAGCTGTTCCAGCGCCACGGCCTTGCGCTCCATCTTCTTCCAGACCGAGTAGGGCGTCTTCTGCCGTCCTTTGACCTCTGCCTTGAGGGATTGCGCGGCGAGCTTGGCGGATAGTTCCTGCTCGATCTTTTCAATCGTGCCGCGACCCTTTTCGGAGAGTTCCTTCAGTCGTGTCGAGACCATGGCATGCGCATCCGGCGTCAGATGCCGAAACGAGAGATCTTCCAGCTCGTCGCGCAGACCCTGCATGCCCATGCGTCCGGCCAGTGGGGCATAGATATCCAGCGTCTCCTCGGCGATGCGGGCGCGCTTGTGGGGTGGCACATAATGCAGGGTCCGCATGTTGTGCAGGCGGTCCGCGAGCTTCACCAGCAGCACCCGCACATCCTCCGAAATGGCGATGAGCAGCTTGCGCAAGTTCTCCGCCTGCGCGGCTTTCTTCGAGACCAGATCGAGCTTCTTGATCTTGGTGAGGCCGTCAACGAGCTTGCCGATTTCCGGGCCGAAGAGCCGGTCGATCTCCTCGCGCGTCGCCTCTGTATCCTCGATCGTGTCATGCAATACGGCGGCAACGATGGTGGCATCATCGAGCTTCAATTCGGTGAGGATGGCAGCCACTTCCAGTGGGTGTGCGAAATAGGGATCGCCCGAGGCGCGCTTCTGATTGCCGTGCGCTTTCATGGCATAGACATAGGCGCGGTTAAGCATCGCCTCATCCGTGTTGGGATTGTAGCGCTTCACCCGCTCCAGAAGCTCGTATTGACGCATCATCGGGAGATGGCGCTCCCCCGCTCATTCCATTGCATTCTTTCACGATAAGCAGGGCAAGGGGATGGGGGCAAGGGGAGATGTTTGTGTCGGGATGTTTATGATTGTGTTGAAAAGGTTCCGCAGGGTGGACACGAGCCCGCTTTTCCCATTGCAGCGGGTATCAAATCTGGAAGCAACAGTTGCATTTGTTCTTATTTTGTTCTTTATTGGGCCATGCCCTCAAATGTGTCCGGCCTCGCAGCCCTTTATCTCGATTTCGACAGTTTCTTCGCCAGTGCCGAGCAGCATCTGCGGCCAGAGCTGCGTGGTCGTCCCGTGGGTGTCACGCCGCTGCCGTCATGAGCGCAGATCGAAGTCGGCGGTCGAGCGCACGCGGACCACGCCCTTGGCGTACGAGCGCATGACGTCTGACATCGTGCTCGCCCGCGCTTGACGCAAAAACGCCCTCGGGCCG
>JANNRX010000436.1:0-2695 GCA_031401875.1 Hyphomicrobiales bacterium
CATCGGATCGTTCAACTCATCCTTCTTGTAGTAGAACTCGATGATGGAACGGGGCAGTTGCATGCCTTCCTCCAGCCCCAGCCGGGTGGACAGGGAGCCGGCGGCAACATTGCGGACCACGACTTCAAGCGGGATGATCTCGACCTCGCGAATCAATTGCTCGCGCATATTGAGCCGCTTGATGAAATGGGTCGGCACGCCGATGTTGTTGAGATGTGTGAAGATATATTCCGAGATGCGGTTGTTCAGCACGCCCTTGCCATCAATCACTTCGTGTTTTTTGGCATTGAAAGCAGTGGCATCATCCTTGAAATGTTGGATGAGTGTGCCGGGCTCCGGTCCTTCGTATAAAATCTTGCCCTTGCCTTCGTAAATGCGGCGGCGACGAGTCATGGGCGGGAATCCTTGAGAAGCGGGAGATTCGGCGCGGGCAATATCACCTTGCCTGAGGTCTCCAGTTAGACCATCCGCAGTTTGCGTACAATGGAAATGCCAATTTTCCGGTGGAATCATGGGGAAAGCAGAAACTGTCATTTCATTGCGTTGATTTGATGCTGAACCCTCCATATATCCAATAGGAAGTCACAACGGAGAGATTTGACCATGAGCGGTATCGATCAGCGCAAGGATGCGGCGGAAAAGAAATACGCCCATGATGAAGAGATTGCTTTCAAGGCAAACGCGCGCCGGGCGAAGCTTCTGGGGCTCTGGGTGGCAGGCCAGATCGGCAAGACCGGCGTGGATGCTGATGCCTATGCCAAATCTGTTGTCATGTCTGATTTCGAGGAAGCGGGCGATGATGACGTGTTCCGCAAGGTGCGGGCGGATCTCGATACGGGAGGCAAGTCCGATGTTTCCGATCATGTTGTTCGCCGCACGATGGATGAGCTGATGGCAACCGCCATCGAACAGATCAAGGCGGGAAGCTGAGGGCGCGGCCTGCCTTACTGTAGCTTGGCGGATCATGGCTTGCCCAATCATGGCGAAGCATCGGTTTGATCATATGTTTTCATGAAGCCCGGCTTATGCCGGGCTTTTTGTTTTGAAACTCTCACCGTAAGATGTCACCAAAGCTAAAGGAACGCATTGGAGGACATCGTGACTCATATTCCAGCCATTTTCGCTGAACGTGTTCGCAAAGGGGCACCCGCCTTTGCCGCCTGGTGTGGCATTCCTGATCCGCTGGTGCCCGAACTGATGTGCCGCGAGGGCTTTGATTGCGCCATTCTCGATATGCAGCATGGGGCGATTGATTATGCCTGCGCCATTCAGGGCATATCCTACTGTGCCCTTGCGGGAAAACCCGCGATTGTGCGGGTGCCGGTGGGTGATTTCAGCACGGCGTCGCGGGTGCTTGATGCGGGCGCGGCTGGAATCATTGCTCCCATGGTCAATTCGGTCGCCGATGCGCAACAGCTCGCTGCTTTCACCAAGTTTCCGCCTCTGGGCGAGCGCAGCTGGGGACCGCACAAGGCACTGGCGCTGACCGGCCTTGCACCGCAGGATTACCTGGCGCAGGCCAACGCCTTCGTACTGACGATTGCGATGATCGAGACCCGCGCTGCGATGGCAGCACTGGACGACATTCTGGCGGTGCCGGGCATCGACGGTGTTTTTGTCGGCCCGTCCGATCTGTCCATTGCGCTGACCAATGGCGCGACCGTCAACCAGTTGCATCCCGATGTGGACAAGGCGATGGATCATATCGTGGCGCGCGCCAAGGCCGCGGGCAAGTTCGCTTCGGCGTTCTGCATTGATGGCAAACGGGGTGCCGAAGTGGCCGCCAAGGGCTATCAATTGATGTCGCTCGGGACAGACCAGCTGCTGCTGCGGGCTGGCAGCCGGGCAGCGCTCGATGCGGCACAGGCCGGTGGCAAGGCGGGCGCGAAGGGCGCGTATTGAGGAGCGTGCCTGAAAACGAGTGTAGATGCGTCCTCGGGAGACTCCTAGCGCAAATGTGAAGGCATGGAGGTGAGACGTGATTTGTATCGTGCCTTCACCTGCTCTTCAATTAAATTGAATTCGTTAAGCGGCCACTGAGGCAGGAGCTACGCCTGCAGGGAAAATGAAAGTATCGCAATGCCATCGGTCGCTCCTTCAGCATCTGTGATGATAACAGAATTGCTGCGGGACAGCCGTGAGCGTGAAGCCGCGCAAAGCGAATGCTGCAATGGCTAAGACGGATCGGTTCTCCGCTGAATTAACCCCTCTTTGGCTGCGGGCTCAGGCGGGGGATGAAGCGGCCTATGCAGAGGCCTTGAGCGTTATTGCTACCCGGTTGCGCAACTATTTCACAATCCGGCTGTCTTCACTTCCCGATGAAGTCGAAGACCTTGTGCAGGATACGCTTGTTGCCTTGCATACGAAGCGCGCAACATATGATCCGATGCTGCCGGTATCCCATTGGGTGCATGCTATTGCAGGATACAAGCTTGTTGACTTCTGGAGGCGGCGTGGCCGACGCGAAGCACTCCTTGAGCCGATCGATCTGATCAACGAGGAACTTCTCGTGCATGAGACAACCGAAAATGTCCATGCTAGACACGATATCAACATCCTTCTCAAGATATTGCCCGCCCAGCAACGGACAGCGATCATATTGACCCGAATCAAAGGTTTGTCTGTGTCAGAAGCATCCCGTCTGAGCGGTGTTTCCGTTTCCGCGATCAAGGTGCAGGTGCATCGTGGTTTGAAG
>JANNRX010000437.1:0-10057 GCA_031401875.1 Hyphomicrobiales bacterium
GGGCCCCGCCAGGGCCGGGCTGGAGGACCGCTTCCGCCCCACCCATTTCGATGGCGTGGCGACAGTTGTGGCCAAGCTCTTCACGCAATGCAGGCCTGATATCGCCATCTTCGGCCAGAAGGATTATCAGCAGCTGCAAGTGGTGACACGCATGGCGGCTGATCTTGACCTTGGTGTCAGCGTGATTGGCACGCCAACAGTGCGCGAGAAAGACGGCCTCGCCATGTCCTCGCGCAACCGCTATCTGACGCCTCAGGAGCGCACCCTGTCCGTCATGGTTCCCGATGCGCTCAAAGCGGCCATCGCCGCGATCCACGCAGGGCTGCCACCGGGCGAAGCAGCGCGCAAGGCTGTGGCAACGCTCACGCAGGCTGGCTTTACCGTCGATTACATCGAGATTCGCCATGCGCAGACGCTGGCACCTGTCACGAGCCTCGGGGATGAACCGCTGCGGATTCTGCTGGCTGCTACAATCGGCAAGACACGATTGATCGACAATATGGCGGTGTGACTGGGCTCACATTGTCCTTGCCGCTGCGCGCCATGCAAAGGCCGATTGTCACGAGTCAAAAAGACCCGCCAGACGGGGGCCGTGTCTGGCGGGTCTCTGCGCGGGCTTCCGTGCGATGGCTCCGGGTGCGGCGGAGCCAATGGAGTGCCAGCGTGTTCGGTACAGGGTTAATCCGGGGTCGGCCTGTGGCCGTTTGAAGATTAACGCGATTGCCGAAACACAGGCATATTGGCTTTGATTGATTGATATCAAGACAAGCTTATTGCTCCATTTTAATTATCATTTACAATGGTTTGGGTGTTTTTTTGAGGTCTTCTCGCAAGAAAGAATTTACCCCGTTCCCGAGCTCGGATTTCACCTCCGGCTGAAAACCGTCATCCTATCAAGGCCTTGACGGTCTTTGCACCATGGCCTTGAACAGAGGCGCTTTGTCGTGGCAAGGATGAACCGGCCCGCCACAGGATGCGATGCTGTGATAACGCCTCAGAATTAACGATTATGGGCCCTCCATGTTTTACCATGTTTCGAAAATTGGCTGGTTCCTGATCGATCCATCCAATCTTCTGCCCGTGCTGGTGATTGCCGGATTGCTGCTGGCTCGCACACGGTTCTGGGCGGCGGGCCAGAAGATTGCCCTCACCGCGGCGGGGCTTCTGCTGATCCTCGGTCTCTCTCCGCTGGCGACCTGGCTGATCCTGCCCCTGGAGATGCGGTTTCCTGTGCCTGACCTGACCAGCCGCAAGATTGATGGAATCATCGTGCTGGGAGGCGCGGTGCAGGAGCGCCAGACGCTCGCGCATGGTGTGCTTGCCATGAATGATGCCGGCGAACGCATCGTTGCCATGGCGGACCTTGCCCGTCGGTTTCCGGAAGCAAAAGTCATTTTCGCAGGCGGCGCAGGCAGCTTTTCCCATGCCGCCAAACCCGAGGCAGAAGTGGTGCGGGAGCAACTGGGTGCGCTTGGCCTGAGCACAAACCGCATTCTCATCGAGAGCCATTCCGTCAACACGCATGAGAATGCCGTGCTGGCGAAAGCTGTTGCCCGGCCAAAGCCCGGAGAAACCTGGCTGCTCGTTACATCGGCCTGGCACATGCCGCGCGCGGTCGGCATTTTCCGCAAGACGGGCTGGTCCGTGACAGCCTATCCAACCGATTTCCGCACGGCGGGCTGGCAGGACTGGACGCGCGGGTTTGATTCCGTATCCAACGGGTTGCGCCGTGCTGAGGTGGCCACACGGGAATGGATGGGCCTTGTGATCTATCGCCTGACCAGCAGAACCGACAGTCTGTTTCCTGCTCCGTGAAGATTGCTGCTACCTTGAAAGGCGCCCTCTTCACGATCCCTTTATTGGACGTTCGAATGTCAAGGAAGCAAAGCTGACACGATCAAGATCAGGAGTGCCTATGATCCGCCGCTGTTTTCAACTACCTGCGCTTAATCTCGTGCTGCGCGCAAGCCTCTTGCTCTGTGCATTGATTGCTTCGGGCATCACGCCGTCCCATGCGCAATCCGACACACCGCCCCGCCGCCTGCCTGATACCGAAGTGACACGGCTGGGCAGTCTCTCCGCCTATCTCATCGAGCCCACGACGCGCTATGATCACGCCGTGCTGGGCGATGCGATCGAGGCCGGTGGCTTTGCCATCGAGCGCAATGGTCAGCGGCTGCTCTATCGACTGAACGACGATTCCGTATTCGAGGACAGGCGCGTGCGCCTTGCTGATCTCGATGGGGACGGCCAGCCCGAAGCCATTGTCGTGAAATCCTACCAGAAGCGTGGCGCAGCCATTGCCGTCTACCGGATACTGGCGGACAGGATCGAGCCGCTGGCAGAGAGCCCCGCCATCGGCACGCGGCATCGCTGGCTGAACCCCGCCGGTATCGCCAACTTCACTGGCTCGGGCGAGATCATGATCGCGGCGGTGATCACGCCACATCTTGCGGGCTCGCTCAGACTTTATCGCCTTGCGGGCAGTGCCTTGCAGGAGGTGGCCCGCATCGACGGCTACACCAACCACATCATCGGCAGCCGGGATCTCGATCTCGGCCGCCTCGCCGATGTCGATAGCGACGGCGTACCCGAGATCGTGCTGCCCTCGATCGACCGGCGGTCGCTGGCGGCGATCAGCTTCAAGCAGGGTGCGCGGGTGCTGCGAAAGGTTGCTGTCGAAGGCCGCGTCAAGACGCTTGTTTCTGCCAATGGTGCATCGGCTGTTGTCACCACGGAAACATCCGCCAATCAGCCTATCGATCTTGGCCGCTGACGCGGGCTCAATCCTCGCGCGGCAAACCCAATCGGTAGACACCGCGAAAATCATCCGGGTCCACTGGCCTGCCCTTGCGGGTGATGACCAGGCGGCCTTCCTTGGCGAGGCGCACGGCGATGCGACGGATCGGCTGCATCAAAGGCCCCCAGCCGTCGGGATGGGAACCACCGATGGCACGCGCCACATCCGAGGGGCAAAGCGTTTTCTCCGGGCCACGTTCGGCAGCCTGGGCGAGCATGGCCTGTTCAATCTGGCTGTTCACCTCTTCAGCCGTGATACTCTCCGGCATCACTGCACCGCGTCGCTGGCGTCAGACGCAAAGTGGCGGCGCCACATCACGATGAGCACGAAGCTTGTCGTCGCGATCAGCGGAACGGGGCCGATAAACCAGCCGAGATAAGCCAGCGCGAAGAAGAACGCCCGCTGTCCCCGGTTGAAATGACGACCCGCCACCACGTTCATCGCCGCCGCGCGCTCGGCCTTTTTGAGGGTCTCTTCGTCGCGCCCCGGAGGCACCGCACCCATGAGGATGGCGCAGTAGTTGAACAGCCTGTAGCTCCAGGAAAACTTGAAGAAGGCGTAGGTGAAGATGACCGCCAGCCCGATGACCTTCAGTTCCCAGAGCGAACGCGTCGCGGTTCCCCCGCCGCCGAAACCGCCGAACACCTGAAGCAGATCATCCGGCGCGCGCAGCAGCGTGATTGCCCCGCCGATGGAGATCAAGGATGTCGAAGCGAAGAACGCCGTACCGTTCTGCAGGCTCGCCATGATCTGCGCATCGAGAATGCGGTTGTCACGCGCCAGCATCGCGATCATCCAGTCGCGGCGCTTGCCATCCATGATGGCGTGCAGCGATTGCCCCATGCCGCGCGAGTGTTCAAGATAGAAATGATAGCCCAGCCAGGCGGCAAGGAAATAGAAAAGCGCCAGGGCGTCAAGGAAGGTCAAACCGATCATCAGGAGCGTGTGCCAGCATTCGGGGACAAGGGCAATGCACTCGGCATACATCCCCGGTCTTGACGATGCTTCTGATCACATTGTTCGTGGACAAGGGTGCAATGTTATTTTAGTCGATTAAGCTTTCAACATTCTGATATCGAGGTTGATATGGCGCAGACTATCATCAAAGGGTACAAGATACTGCTTGCCGAAGCAGAAGCTGTCATTGAAACACTTGACGTTTCTGCTGTGAGACAACTGCTGGGCCGCGATGACGTTGTTCTCGTCGACATCCGTGACCCGCGTGAACTGGAGCGCGAAGGCCGCATGCCGGGTGCCTTTCACTGCACGCGTGGCATGCTCGAATTCTGGATCGATCCCGAAAGCCCTTACGCCAAAGCTGTGTTTCAGCAGGACAAAAAATTTGTGTTCTTCTGCGCGGGAGGCTGGCGCTCGGCACTGGCAGCAAAAACTGCCCATGACATGGGGTTGAACCCGGTCGCACATATGGCAGGCGGATTCAGTGCCTGGAAAAAGGAAGGCGGCCCGCTCGCCATCGAGACCGATAAAAAATGAGCTCCGGGAACGGAAACACAACCGATCCGACCAAACGGCGGTGGTATGAAGACCCCCGCCCCTTGATTTATATCGTCGTGGAAGTGAAATGCGACGGAGGCGATATCCGCAAGAATGCGATGCGATCCATTGCAGCCATTGCGGTGACCGATACGGGCCACAAGATCAGCAGCTTTGGCGTCAACATGACAGCGCTGGATGGGACATCGGTTGATCAGAGAACCATGGCGCTTTTCCGCGACCATCCTGAAGCCTGGAAGGCCAGTACGGCAGAGCCGCAGAGGGCCTCGCAGGGCATGACTGCATTCGTTACCTGGATCAAGAGCATCCCTGGCCAGATGGCGCTGGTCGCCTCGCCACTGTCCCTGACGGCGATCTGGCTGGATCATTATCTCCGGCGCTTCACAACGCATGGTGTTTACCGCGGTCCCTTCGTCATTGACCCTCTGTTCTTTGGTCCGGGGATCGATCTTTCGACCCTGGTGATGGGTGTCACCGGCCGCCATTACAGGGAGACTGCGGAGACACTCCTGCCTGCAGAATGGCTCGGCCACCGCCATGAAACACACAAGGTCCGCGAGGATGTGGAAATGCACGCTGATCTTCTGATTTCCATGTTGCGGCTCAAGGAGGGAATGTCAAAGATCGGCTGAAACACAATCTGCACCGGCAAGAGCGGCATTGATCATCTTTTGTGATGGCGGGGATCAGAAATCGCGGCTGGCCAGCAGGCACATGCCCTTATTATGGTAGCTGCACTCTCTGTATCACAAGGAATAAGACGATGTCCGATGTCATCATCCGCGCTGCAAGACACACCGATGAACTGGCATGGCGGGCGCTCTGGCAGGCTTATGTCGATTTCTATCGTGGCAAGGTCTCTGATGAAATCACGGCGGCCAGCTGGAAGCGCATTCTCGATCCGGTGAGCCCGATCCATGCTCTGGTAGCCGAGAGAAATGGTACGATCATTGGTATCTGCAATTATGTCTTTCATGACTCGACCTGGGATACCCGCCCAATCTGCTATCTGCAGGATCTTTTTGTCGATCCAACGGCGCGCGGCGGAGGAGCTGCGAAGAAACTGATCCTCGCTTGTGAAGAGGATGCAAAGGCCAGAGGCGCGTTCCGGCTCTATTGGCAGACACAGGAATACAATGCTCCCGCCCGCTCGCTCTACGACACGATCACGCCGCGCTCATCCTTCATCGTTTATCGCAAGAATATCTGAGGACACATGAAACTCGTCATCGGCAACAAGAACTATTCTTCCTGGTCGCTCCGGCCCTGGATCGCCATGAAACAGATCGGCCTCAGCTTCGAGGAGAGTGTCATTCCCATGACCATGGCCAACACTCGGGCCGAGATGCTGAAGCATTCGCCGACGGGTCTTGTGCCAACACTCATCGACGGGGAAGTCACGATCTTCGAGACCATCGCCATTCTTGAGTATCTGAACGACGCGTACCCTGAAGCCGGGCTCTGGCCTAAGCCTCTCGCGGCACGCGCCCATGCCCGCGCCATTTCAGCCGAGATGCATGCAGGTTTCGCGGCGTTGCGGCGGGACTGCCCCATGAACATCCGCCGTGCGGTCAAGAAGCACACCGTCAGTCCTGAAGCGCAACGCCATGTGGAGCGCATCGATGCGCTGTGGAGTGATGCCCGTCAACGCTTCGGCAAGGGTGGGGACTTCCTGTTCGGCCATTTCACCAATGCGGATGCGATGTATGCGCCCATCATCAACCGCTTCCATGTCTATGATCTGCCGCGCTCGAAAACAGCACAGACCTATATGGATGCGATGATGGCGTTGCCGGCTTGGAAAGAATGGGAGAAAGCCTCCCATGCCGAAAGCTGGATCATCGAGAGTTCAGAGGTTGGATAGAATCTGAATCAGGAGCTTCGGCGAACGCCTTCTTTCTCCGTCCGGATCAGGAGCCCAAGACAGAGACTAAGGAGCTGGAGAGGCCGCCAACCGTCTCACAGGAATCACTCTCGGAGGTCAGGTTGCCGATGTTCGGGTTCTGCGCAAGATTGAAAGGCAATCCGGGTTTTTCAAGCGACGGGGTGCCAGAATCCGGTTTGACCGTTGCGCTCGGGGCAGCGGGAAGTTCAGAGCGCTCACGCTTGAGAATGCTCCCCGTAACATCGGAAGGCGCCTCGGTGTATTGCCGGTCAAAGGCTCTTCTGTTTGAAGATGCCTTGAACCGGGGCTCGGAAACTTCCCAGTCGAACTTGCCATCCGGCCCAATTTTACATTCGAAAGCCGCGTTCCTTTTGCCATAAACAGAAACGGCAGCGTTCGGGCTTACTGTATTCTCTCCGGATGGCAGGGAATGGGCTATTGCAATTCCGGCTGTCAAAAGTCCGGCAACCAGACCACTTAAAACAATCATATGATCCTGACGGGACGTCGTCATCGCTCGACTCCTCTTTCAATTGCGTCGATTTAAATTCTGTACAGAATGTCTGATCGAAAAGCCTTCTGCTGACAATTCACAAGAAAACACGGCCATACACGGCTGCGTGAATCAACCGAGAGGTCTAATGCCCGGCATGGCAATCCGTGTTGACCTCCCGTTATGCTTCAAAGGAGCAAGCCCTTGCTCTGGCTTATTTTTTCAGGAAAACATAATCCGTTGAGTACGCGATGCTCTTAAAGCTTCCAGCCTTCTCGCAAGCTCCTTCCAGAACACCACCCTTGGTATTGATGCGCTGGATGGTGGTGATCCCGCTCAAGCCGCCCTGCCCCTTGCTGGCAGATACATCGAGTTTCAGGGCTGGAATATCAGCAGCTGTCGCACCGGGTGCACGGCCCACGACCTTGCCTTGCACGATGCTGCCATCCGCCAGTTCCCAATGCGGGCCTGCATAGTGACGGCCTACAGTCTTTCCATCCTGAATCAGGGTCGCCACAGGTTCGCGGAAAGCCCAGGCCAGTTTGCCAGCAGCATCCGCCTTGCACTCATAGACCTGCGCACCCTCGGCGTAGACTGTCAGAACCGCCTTTTCGCCCGGCGCATCAATCGCGGCGGGAAGGCCCTGTGCATGAGCCGCGCCCGCGATCAAGACACTGAACGAAGCACCGAGTATCGAGGGAATAATTGCTCTTGAAATTGCGTTCATTGGTATGTCCTTTTCTGCAATGAAAATGCTTCTTGCGCCTTGAAGCTGACATTCCCGGACGGGTCCAACAACTCACGTTCTGTGCACGAGGTTACACTCCCGCGTGAGTGCTTCGTGCACAGATCATGACAAGCGGCTTTCCTTCTCCGCCATTTGGTCTCATAAACTTGCGCAATAATATTTCGCGGTTGGAGTTTTCCTGTGCCTGTCATTCTTTCGAAGATCGATCCCGCTTCCGCCGAATTCAAAGCCAACAAGAGCGCCTGGGCCGCATTGACAGCAGAGCTTCAGCAGCGCCGCGCCGCCGCAGCCATGGGTGGCAACGAGAAGGCGCGCGCGCGCCACACCGCGCGTGGCAAACTCCTGCCCCGTGAGCGGGTGATGCGGCTGCTGGACCCTGGTTCAGCGTTTCTGGAAATCGGTAGTCTTGCTGCTTTCGGCATGTATGACGATGATATCCACGGGGCGGGCATGATCGCCGGCATCGGTCGCGTCGAGGGGCGCGAGGTGATGATCGTCTGCAATGATGCCACCATCAAGGGCGGCACGTATTATCCCATGACCGTGAAGAAGCATCTGCGCGCCCAGGAAATCGCCCGAGAGAACCGGCTTCCCTGCGTCTATCTCGTCGACAGCGGCGGGGCGAACCTGCCGCATCAGACGGAAGTGTTCCCGGACCGCGAGCATTTCGGCCGTATCTTCTACAATCAGGCAACCCTCTCCTCGCTCGCCATTCCGCAAATTGCTGTGGTGATGGGCTCCTGCACGGCGGGCGGTGCCTACGTTCCTGCAATGTCGGATGAGACCGTGATCGTGCGCCGACAGGGTACGATCTTTCTCGGTGGACCACCGCTGGTGAAAGCTGCAACGGGCGAAGTCGTTAGCGCGGAGGATCTCGGCGGCGGCGACGTGCACACGCGTATTTCCGGCGTGGCGGATCATCTGGCAGCCGATGACACGCATGCGCTCGCTATCGCCCGGCGCATTGTCGGCAATCTCAACACGCGCAAGCATGTCGACATTGCGCTCGGCGAACCGCGCGAGCCGAAATACGACGCGGCAGATCTGGACGGCGTGGTTCCAACCGACCTCAAGAAGCAGTATGACATCCGCGAGGTGATCGCGCGGCTTGTCGACGGCTCGGAATTCGACGAGTTCAAGGCCCTTTACGGCAAGACGCTGATCACGGGCTTCGCGCGCCTGCACGGTATCCCCATCGGCATCATCGCCAACAACGGCATCCTGTTCTCCGAAAGTGCCCAGAAAGGCGCGCATTTCATCGAACTGTGCTGCCAGCGGCGCATTCCGCTGCTGTTTCTGCAGAATATCTCGGGCTTCATGGTGGGGCGGCAATACGAAGCGGGCGGCATCGCCAAGGATGGCGCGAAGCTGGTGACGGCTGTCGCCTGCGCCAAGGTTCCGAAGATCACGCTGCTCGTCGGCGGCTCGTTCGGCGCAGGCAATTACGGCATGTGCGGCCGGGCCTATTCGCCGCGCTTCCTGTTCAGCTGGCCCAACAGCCGCATCTCGGTGATGGGTGGCGAGCAGGCGGCCAGTGTGCTCTCCACCGTGCGCCGCGACAACATCGAAGGCGAGGGCAAGGAATGGTCCCCTGAAGAGGAAGCCGCGTTCAAGGCCCCGATCAAGGCGAAATACGAGGAGGAAGGCAGCCCGTATCACGCAACGGCGCGGCTGTGGGACGACGGGATCATCCTGCCGAGCGAAACGCGCCGCGTGCTGGCGCTTGCGTTCTCGGCGTGTCTGAATGTGCCCGTGGAAGAGACGCGGTTTGGCGTGATCCGGATGTGACCACGTCCACACCGCACGACTGCTTGCGAGGCCGTGCGGTGTGTTGTGTCGCTTAATCGATGACCTTGATAACGCGGCGCGTTGTGGGGTCAATGATCACGGTGCGGTTGTTAATGACGCTGTAGCTGTAATTCACGCCGATATCGGCAGGCAGCGTGTACAGTTCGTAGCTTGAAGGCACCGTGGCGCCGGGACCATATTGCTCCGGCGACTTGATGGACTGACGCTGCTGGCGCGTGACATAGGTGCGTACGATACCCGTTTGTTCATCGGTGATCGTCGTCGTGGTTGTGGTTGTCTGGGCGAAAGCTGCGCCAGACAGAAGCGTTGCGGCAGCAATCACGGCATGAATCGAAGTGCGTAGGGTCATTCTGTTCTCCTGTGGTTAGCAAGCATACAACCCTGTCTGACCACTTTTGTTCCAAGGAGAATATGACGAAAAGGACGGGCGATCGCGTGCTTGGAAGGAAGACCTCAACCTGCCCTCCACTCTTCAAATGTAGCGATATCCATTGGCCAGCCCTCGGATTCGGCGACAAGAACCAGATCACGTGTCAGGATTGCCTCCAGCTGGAACAGGCTGGAAACCGTCATCTGGCGGCCACGATCGAAGATGACGAGGGTTTCGCCTGCGTTGATCGCGGGGCGCAGAAGCTCGGGGATTGCGGAAGCTTTCCAGGCCTCGGGACGTGCGGGATCGACAAAGAGCACGATGGCGTTCTCATGCGGGTCACGGTGGAAATAGGCCCCGGCGTCCAGCGGATGGGGGATGCGGTTGCGATCCGGGCTGTCATTGAGCCGCGCCGAGAGATAGGCGCATGCGTAGGC
>JANNRX010000438.1:0-9228 GCA_031401875.1 Hyphomicrobiales bacterium
GCCCAAGACCGATCTTCTTCAGCACATGTTTGGGCTTGCCGGATGGCCTGAGAGCCGCCAGATCCAGCAAGGTTCCGCCGGTAATGTCGATGGCACCTGAGGCATAGCCCGTGATCAGCGTCTTGATGGTGGGCCAGCGGGCAACGCCGGGCAGAAAGCCGGGGTCACGCAGCTCGATCGCCAGTGTGGGATGACGCCGTTCGGGGCCCAGCAGAACTTCGGTACCATCCCAGAGGCGCATGGGAACGCCCACAGGAAATGCTTCTCCCACAAGAGCGAGAATTTTCTTTGTGGCCTTCAGGCTCCTCTGCGAGCGATCCATGTGCATTCTCCACTAAACCTGCCTTCTGGCGCACCAGCCGCCTGCACGCAATGCCCACCAGATAAAGATCGGCTGCAACGCAAATCGCGGCGCGTGATACCACCAGCTTGAAGGCAGGCCGCCAACATCAAGACCCAGCAACGCATGGCGGATATTGGCCGGGAAAACGCAGAGCGCATACAGCGCCAGCATCGCCCCCGCCAGACGCCGCAGGCGTGGTACAAAGAGGGCGATGGCTCCCGCGATCTCGCACAGCCCCGTGATCATCACCACAGCATGGGGAAAGGGCACGATCTCCGGCATGATCAGCAGGAAACTTGCGGGCCGCAGGAGATGCATGATCCCCGCGCCGAAATAGAACACGGCGAGAATGACGCGCCCGGTCAGACTTGCAAAAAAATCGCCGGTCAGGCCCAGAACCCGGTTCACGTCTCCGGTCACCCCAGACGCTGTCTCAGGAACTGCGTCATGTCATCAAGAATCGGCGCGCGATCACGCAGGCGCACAGAAAGCGCCAGCAGGCTGCCTGGATGGTCCATACCAGGGTAAAGCCGCGTGGTAACCGCCACGCCTTTGTCGCGCAGTGCCTTGGAAAGGGCGAGCGTATTGCGCGGCTTCACCAGCGTGTCGGCGTCTCCGGTTGCCAGGAAAGCCGGTGGCGCGCCCGCACGGGCGAAAGTGATCGGCTGGGTCTCCTTCGGATTCGGCCAGGCTCCGAGAGCCGCTTGCGCGCTGGCGACATCGAAAGGCAAAAAGTCATAGGGTCCGGCAAGCGCCGCCAAGGCCTTGATGCGACCAGGATTGACGCCTGCCTCGCGCAGATAGCGCGGATCCAGCGCCAGCATCGCAGCATTATAGGCACCGGCGGAATGGCCCGAGATGGCCACGCGCTGCCTGTCACCGCCATAGCGGGCGATGTTGTCCTGCAGCCAGCGCATTGCCTTGGCGCCATCCTCCAGAAAAGACGGGAACCGCACTTCCGGAACCAGCCGGTAATCGGGCACCACCGTCACGAAGCCTTTTGAGGCGAGCGCATGGCCAACGAAGGCATAATCCTGACGGCGGCCACTGTTCCATGATCCGCCATAGAGGAACATCACAACAGGGGAAGAAGTACCTCTCGCGGTTGGCGCATAGACGTCCAGCCTCTGGCGCGGCAGATCACCAAAGGCAATATCCGCTGCCACTTGCTCACTGCCGCCGTCACGTCCGGCAATGGTATTGAATGCGCCAAGAGGCGAACAGGCCGGCAAGGCTGAAACGCCGATAGCCGCGCCGAGAAAGCCCAGCATTCCTCGCCTGTCGCTTATACGCTGCATCGTTCGTCTCGCTTGGTCCGGTTTGCCTGAATCCTGTATACACGTTCTCCCATACCGCAGATGCAGTTGTCATGATGAAAAATGCCCATGCATCAGGGAAGGGAACCGAATTCAAGCTATCGCGTTGCTTTCAAGGACGTTGAACTGGCGTTCATGTGGGAAGGTATACACATTCGTCAAATGTCGGTGCCATACCGACAGGGAGAACAACCATGTCCATCTTAAAGTTTGCCGCTATCGCTTTTATTGTGACGGGTGCTTTGACCAGCACCGCCCAGGCACAAGGGCGTGATGCTGGAGATGCACCGATCTATCAGCCCTACAATCGCAACCAGCAATATCAGCAGCCCCAGCAATATTACCAGCCTCAGCAGCAATATGCGAACTCACGCATTGCCCGCAAGGAAGCGGAACTGGCCGAGCGCCGGGCCCGCAAGGGTGCGCAGCTTCGTGAACGCTCCTATTATAATTACGGGGGAGATCCTTATTCCCGTCAGGGCTACGGCTACAACAGGCGTGGCTATGATCAGGGCTATGGCTATCAGCAGCCACGCTATCGGCAGCCCCGCGGTCAGTATTATTACTACAACTGAGAACGAATAAGAGATCGCTGCAAGCGCTCCCCCTACACAGGCTCCGGATGACGCTGTTCATCCGGAGCTTTTTTTGAGCAAAAGACTCCTTCCTGATCCAACACGCAATCGTGAGCCTTGACGTGTTGGCACGCCATGGCTCTTCATGACATGCATCAGAACATCGATCACCGATGAATATCCTGGAGGCATTATGATCAAATTCTTTTTCAATGGTTCGCCAAACCCGACAAAAGTTGCGCTTTTTCTGGAGGAAGCTGGCCTGGCTTTTGAGCCGCATCCCATCGATACCCGCAAGGGGGATCAATTCTCTCCGGATTTTCTCAAGCTCAATCCGAATGCCAAGGTTCCTCTGATCATCGATGCAGGCGAAGTCGTTTTCGACAGCAACGCCATCCTGCTTTATCTCGCGGAAAAGACCGGTAAATTCCTGCCAAAAGAGCGAGGACAACTGCTCTCCTGGCTGATGTTCGTGGCGTCAGGCGTCGGCCCGTTTTCTGGCCAGGCCGTGCATTTCCGGCATTTTTCGCCTGAAAAAGTGCCCTATGCCGATAGCCGCTATCAGTATGAGGCCATGCGCCATTTTCAGGTGCTTGATGGCCATCTTGCGACACGCACCTATATGGTCGGCGATGCCTATTCGATCGTCGACATGGATGTCTGGGGCTGGGCGCGCATGATCCCCTTCATTCTGGGTGACGATGCGTGGGCAAAACTGCCGAACCTGAAGCGCCTGCATGACGAGATTGATGCTCGCCCCGCCGCAACCCGCGCGAAAACACTGAAGGACCGTTTCACGTTCAAGGCAGAGATGGATGATACGGCACGCGCCGTCATGTTCAAACATCTGGCAGCTTGAAAACGGAGATCGTCAAACCTGCGTCATCCTCGCGACAAATACTGTAGGTTGATGCATCATGCATCAGCCGGTAGGGATCGAAGGGGAACGTGATGCCAGCCAAGGCTTTGACTCGCCGGAAAAAGATCAGTCTGGCCTTGCAAGGCGGCGGCGCGCATGGCGCTTTTACCTGGGGTGTGCTGGATCATCTCCTTGAAGATGGACGGTTGTCCATAGAGGCGATTTCAGGAGCGAGTGCAGGAGCGATGAACGCCGTCTGCCTCGCGGACGGCTGGCTGGAAAATGGCTCGGAAGGAGCCAGAGCGCAGCTCGAACGCTTCTGGCGCGCGGTCAGCATCGATGGCAAGCTGAATGATGCTCAGCGGGCTGTCTTCAACCGCATCATGGGCGCATGGTCGATCCCGGTCTTTGAAACAAATCCATTCCTGAAATATCTGACAGGCCGCTACCCGCCAGCGACGATCAATCCCCTGCATATCAATCCCCTGAAAGATGTGCTGGAGCGTGAGATCAATTTCGAGCGCATCCGCAAAGCCAGAAATGGTGTGAAGCTGTTTGTTTCAGCGACAGATGTCAGCGCGGGGAAAATTGCTGTGTTCAAGGGGAGCGAACTGACGGCCGAGCATATCCTCGCGTCGGCCTGTCTCCCCAAGATTTTTGAAGCCGTTGTCATTGATGGCAGGGCCTATTGGGACGGAGGCTATATGGGCAACCCTCCCCTCTTCCCGCTGTTCAGCAAAACAAAAAACGCGGATATCCTTCTGGTGCAGATCAACGCCGTCATGCGCGAGACCATTCCGACCAGTCTTGCGGAAATCGAGGCGCGGCTGAACGAGATCACCTTTAATGCGCCTCTGCTCAATGAATTGCGGGCGATTGATTTCGTCAGCCGCCTCACGCAGGAAGGACGCCTGATTGATGCTCCGTATCAACAGATTTTCATGCATTCCCTGCGCTTTCAGGACGCCCTGAAAGACCTCGACGGAACCAGCAAACTTCAGACAGACTGGGACTTCTTCACCATGCTGCGTGATGCAGGCAGAAAAGCAGCAAAGACCTGGCTGGAGCAGCATTTTGATGATGTGGGAGAACGCCAGACATTCGACATCAGGAAAGAATTCACGAAAGGCGATTCCCCGTGACGCAAGGCTGCGACCCCTGAAAAAAAATCAGGGGCCGCGCTTATCTGTCGGAAGGGTTGATCCGTCCTACACGCTCTGCGAGTACGAGACTGGGAACCAGTCATAGCCCGCACCATTCTTGGCGATAAAGCCGGTGGCCGGGAACGCAGCGTGGTAAAATGTCGTCTGCATCTTGTCCGCTGCTGCCATATCAAGCAGCTTCTTGCGGCTTGTTACGGCCTGCGCCTTGTCGAGATCAAAACCGAGATGCCATTCGGGCTTGCGGGCGAAGATGCGCGGATCATTGCTGGCGTCGCCGATGACGAGCAGCGATTTTGTGCCGGACGACACCACGAAGGAGACGTGGCCTGGTGTGTGGCCGTCAGACTGGATCGCCGTGATACCTGACGCCCATTCCTTACCCCACTCAGCCTGGCGAACATCTTTCAGATTGGGGCTGAAGACACGGCGGGCGATAACAAACGCTCCGCGCGCTGCTTCTGGCACTGCGTTCATCTTGGCATCGTCCAGATAATGCGTGACCTCCCGTGTAGGGACAACGATTTCTGCGTTGGGATAGACAAGCTGGCCTTCCTTGCTGCGCAGACCGTTGATGTGATCCGGGTGAAAATGGCTGATCAGCACAGTGTCGATCTGCTTCGGATCAATGCCAGCCGCCGCCATGTTCTCCGCCATCTTGCCGGTGGTGGGAGCGCCGTTATTGTTGAACCCTGAATCGATCAAAATCAGCTTGGAACCTGTGTTTACAATCAAGGTGTTGAAAGGAGAAATGCCGGGCTTTGCGGCAACGAACTGCGATTCCATCAGCTTGATCACATCGTCCACCGGCGCGTTCGGGAAACGCGTGGCATTCACTTCGTAGTTGGTATGGCCGTCGTGCAGGGCGGTAACTTCAAAATCACCGATATTGAAACGATAATAACCGGCAACCTGCTTGCCAGCCTTCGGTGCGGCTGCATAAGCAGCAGGAATTTGCAGGGCTGGCGCGGCCAAAGCAGCAGCAGTTGTCGCCAGAGCGGCGCGGCGTGAAAATTGCATGATTAATCTCCCCTGAAAGACGCCTGTCAGGCGTCTCAATAACGAAGCACACTTCTGCGACGGAATAAAAACACCTTTTTGTGGGGTATCAGTTCCTTGAAAGCGCGGTGCCGAAAAGCGCTCTTTACGGGCCTGATGTCCGGCCTCGCACAAGCATCAATCCTGCGGTCAGGATGAGGCCCACGCCCAGAAGTGCCGATACCAGCGATCCGCCCAGAACACCCAGGCGAACCTGATTGATCAAGGCCTCATCGGTGAAGGCGAGAGTGCCCACGAAAAGGCTCATGGTGAAACCAATGCCAGCCAGACAGGCCATGGCAAGAATTTCAATCCAGCGGGCTCCTGCGGGCAAGACCGCAAATCCCAGCTTTACAGTCGCAAACACCGCCAGCACAATGCCAAGCGGCTTGCCAAGGATGAGCCCAAGCGCAATCCCGAGCGTCAGCGGCTGCGCCAGATCGGCAAGCCCAAGGCCTGTCAATGGCACACCGGCATTGGCGAAGGCGAAGATCGGCATGATTGCGAAATGAACAGGCGTCTTCAGCCCATGGGCAAGTCTGTGGAGCGGGCTGCCGCCATCAGCCTTGAGCGGCACGAACAATGCTGTGATAACCCCGGCAAGGGTGGCGTTGATGCCCGATTGCAACGTGAATATCCAGAGCACGATGCCAGCCAGCAGATAGGGCCAGAGTTTGGGCACATTGCGCATGCTGATGGCGGCAAGCGCCATGATCGATAAGGCCATACCGAGCACGGCCCAGGCTTTCAACGCACCGCTGTAAAACAGCGCAATCACCAGGATGGCGCCCAGATCATCAATCACGGCGAGTGCCAGCAGGAAGGCCCTCAGAGGTGCCGAGACACGCTTGCCCAGAAAGCCCACCACACCAAGGGCGAAAGCGATATCGGTCGCCGTCGGAATGGCCCAGCCGCGATCAAACGATTCAGGCGTCAGCAGGAGATAGATCAGCGCGGGAGCTGCCATGCCGCCCGCAGCTCCAGCAAATGGCAACATCGCCTGGGAACGCCCGGCCAGCGCGCCCTCCTGAAACTCGGCCTTGATCTCAAGCCCGACGAAAACGAAAAAAACTGCCATCAGCGCATTCTTGATCCATTCCTTCAGGGAACTGGAAAAATCAAAACGCCAGACATCAAAACCAATCTCGGTACCCAGGACCGATTTATAGGCTCCCGCGAGGCCGGTATTGGCAAAGATCAGCGCGGCAAACGTCGCAGCGAGCAAGAGCATGCTCGCCTTGATGGCCTCAGATGAACCGGCGGCGGAAGGCTCTGACATAGATGTTGCTCCGCAGTGAGGATCAGAGACAGCTGCCACAGGGCGTATCGCAACACCATGAAAATCGTGCGCCCAACTATCCGGAGCTGCCGATAATGATACCCACGGCCAGCACCAATGCGCCGCCGACAACGACCTGCATGATTGAGCTCATAAAGGGCGTCTCCATGTACCGGGTTCGAATCCAGGCAATCGCGATCAATTCCACCGCGACAATCACTGCAGCAATGCTGGTCGCCAGCCAGAAGGCATTGGGCCAGCTGTTGGGGATCAGATAAGGCAGCGAATGGCCGATACCGCCAATTGCCGTCATCAACCCGCAGACCGTGCCGCGAATCCACGGGCTGCCACGACCGGATATCTTGCCATCATCGGACATCGCCTCGGTGATGCCCATGGAGATGCCCGCACCGACCGATGCGGCAAGGCCGATAAGAAATGTCTCGTAATTGTTCTTGGTGGCGAAGGCCGCCGCAAACAGCGGGGCGAGCGTTGATACCGAACCATCGATCAACCCCGCGAGACCTGGCTGCACATAGGTCAAAACAAAACGACGATGGTTGGCCGCCGCCTCGATGCCCCTGCTTTCTGTGGTCAGATGCTGGTCAGCGAGGGCTTCAGCTTTTTTCTCATGGCCCCGTTCCACTTCCGCAAGGGTTAGAAAAAGCTCCCGCACGCGGGTATCGAGCACTTGCGCGGCGGCCCGATCATAAAAACCTGCCGCCTGCTGCTCCATGATGGCAGCTTCGGCGCGTAACGTCTCCGCCGAGACATCTTTCTCCCACCACAGATTGCGGCGCTTCAGAAATCCTCGCACATCCTCCCGACGGATTGGCGGAAGATGGTCGCCAAAGCGCTCCCGGTAGAGCGCGAATAGGCTGGTACGATGCTCGCGCTCTTCCTCTGCCATTTCATCAAAAATTATGGCTGATGCCGGAAAATCTGCCCGGCAGGTCTCTGCAAAACTGGCATAGATGCGAGAATCTTCCTCTTCGCTGGCAATGGCCAATGCGAGCACTTCACGCTCCGTAAGATCGGCAATGGCACGCATCCGTATTCCCTTTTAGAATAATTCCAATCTAAGGAGGGCGTAACATGAAATCAAGCCTTCCGCCGCGCAGTGCCTGCATATCGGCCAAGCCCACTTGCCGTGAGCCAGTTGCGCATGCGAAGCTTTGGTATGTCTAAAATGATCATCTTTCCGCCAACGCCAACCGCAGCACCGCAGCTTTTCACGCGTCCGGAAGACGCTGTGCTGCGACTGTCAGAACTCTATGATGCATCCATCTCCCATCTCGCCGCCGCTTTCTCACGCTTTCTGAAGGGAGAGCGCCCGACAGCCAGAATCCGTGCGACTTATCCCTATGTCGCCGTCACCATTCCCAGTTATCCATCAATCGATCCACGCTTGTCCTACGGCTTTCTGGGCCAGCCCGGACGCTATTCAACTACGGTCACCCGCCCAGATATCTTCAAGACTTATCTGACTCAGCAATTGCAGATGATCCGCGCCAACCACAGCGTTGAAATCGAGGTCGGTTATTCCAATACACCGATGCCGGTGCATTTTGCCTTTCCGGTCGGCATGCATATCGAAGGGGCGATTGCTGGTGATTTTGATCTCTGGCTCAAGGATAATTTCGACGTGCCGGATCTGTCCGTCGTCGATGACGCCATTGTTAATTCAACCCCGCGCGCACTGAACGGCGACGAGCCGCTGGCGTATTTCACCGCGCCACGCACTGATTACTCCTTGCAGCGGCTGGCCCATTACACCGGCACGCAGCCTGAACATTTTCAGAACTTCGTGCTGTTCACGAATTACCAGTTCTACATCGACGCTTTCGTCGATCATGCCCGCAAGTTGATGGCGGCCAGGACGCCGGGTTACGAGGCTTTCGTAGAGCCGGGTGATGTCATCACGCTATCCGGCCAGTTGCAGGGCACAGGAGTGCCGCCATCACGATTGCCCCAGATGCCGGCCTATCATCTGAAAGCGGCGGGCCATGCGGGCATCACCATGGTCAATATCGGCGTCGGCCCCTCCAACGCCAAGACGATCACCGATCATATCGCCGTGCTGCGCCCGCATGCCTGGCTGATGCTGGGCCATTGCGCGGGCCTGCGTGGATCACAGCGGCTTGGCGACTATGTGCTCGCCCATGCCTATGTACGCGAGGACCATGTGCTGGACGCCGATTTGCCCGTCTGGGTGCCGATCCCGGCGCTGGCGGAGGTTCAGGTGGCACTGGAGGAAGCCGTTGCCGATGTCACCAAGCTGCCGGGCTATGACGTGAAGACCGTTATGCGTACCGGAACCATTGTTACCATCGACAACCGCAACTGGGAGCTGCGCAACCAGGCGGAGCTGGTCGAGAAATTCTCGCAATCACGCGCCATCGCGCTTGATATGGAAAGTGCCACCATCGCCGCCAACGGCTATCGCTTCCGGGTGCCTTACGGGACGCTGCTCTGCGTGTCCGACAAGCCGCTGCACGGCGAGCTGAAGCTGCCGGGCATGGCGACCGCCTTCTACAAGCGCCAGGTCGACCAGCATCTCGCCATCGGCTTGCGGACGCTGGAAAAGCTGCGCGCGCTCAAGCCCGAACAGCTGCATTCCCGCAAACTGCGGAGTTTCAGCGAAGTGGCGTTTCAGTA
>JANNRX010000439.1:0-2247 GCA_031401875.1 Hyphomicrobiales bacterium
CGCATCGTAACCGTCGACTCGGTTGGTCATGATCCTGGGCTCTCCGAGAATTCCAAGGATTATTTCTGCAAGGGAGATTCCCAATGTCATTCAAGACCATTATCGCCGCTCTCGCACTCACTGCTGCCGCATCGACAGCTTCGTTCGCGCAGACCACCCAGCCAACGAACCCGCTGCGTCCCGGTGCCCAGCCAACAGCACCAGCCGCACCAACGGCTCCTGCTGTCCAGCGTCCAGCAACTGCCCAATCCCAGCTGGTCAACCTCAACACAGCGCCAGCTTCTGATCTCGACAATCTGCCACAGATCGGTGCAGCACGTTCAGCCGCAATCATTGCAAAGCGTCCCTACAAGGACTGGAATGATTTCGTTGCCAAGAATGTGGTTCCTGCCAACGCAGAAGCTGCAATCAAGGACAAGGTACGTTTCCGCTGATTGCGGCAACCAGCCATCAGGAAAAGGCCCCGCTTGCGGGGCCTTTTTCATGCGCCAAGTGTTATGCGCTGCTCACGAGTGTTATGCGCCGCTCACGAGGCCGTGCAAGTTTTCAAGGGCACCATCTGCAAGCTCACGCACAAGCACGCGTGTCGGATCAACTGGCCCTGGCATGATGATCTTGCCATGGGGAAGGCGTTTGAAACCTGCGCGGCTGTAATAGGCCTCATCCCCTACAAGCAGGACAAGGCCATGACCGGCCTTGGTCGCGGCGGTCAGTGAAGCCTCCATCAGCATGCGCCCGATACCTTTCGAGTGGAAGGCCGGGTCAACGGTTAGCGGTCCCAACAGCAGAGCAGGCTGGTCACCAATACGAATGGGGGTCAGTCTTATGGAGCCCACCACCAAGGTGCTGATACGCGCGGTGAAGGAGAGTTGTATGTCATGCGGGCTCTTCTCCCGCAGCCGAAAGGCCGTTCGCGCAAAGCGTCCAGGTCCGAATGCGCGTTCCTCCAGAACCGCGATTGCAGGGGCTTCAACCTCCCGTTCGGGAGCAATGATGATATCCAGTCCAGCCATGGGGGTGCGCGATATCCGCTATGTGGGTGACGGGGAAGCGGCGGCGATGAATTGATCAATCGCCATGTCTTGCGTCTGGTAGGAGCAGACAAACCGGCAGAGAACCTCGCCTGCTCCGGGCTTCTGGGCCGGCTCCATTGAATCGTGCCGCCAGCGATAGAACCTGAACCCTTGTGCCAGCAGTTTTTGCTCCAGTGTCTCCGGCATCACCACGAAAAGCTCATTGCCATCAACAGGCCAGGCCAGACGCAGATTCGGCAATGTGCGCATGCCCCTGGCCAGCCGCGCAGCCGCGGCATTGGCCTTGCGGGCCAGATCAAGCCAATGATCATCGCCAAGCCACCCCGTGAACTGCGATGAGAGCAGGCGACCCTTGGAGATCAGGTGGCCACCTCGCATGCGCCTGTAATGCGCGGTTTCAGCCAGTGTCTTGTCAAAGAAGATGACGGCTTCAGCGGCAAGGGCACCGTTCTTGGTGGCACCGAGGCAGAGCACATCAACACCTGCTTTCCAGGTCAGCGCGGCAGGAGAGGCCTTGCCTGCAACCAGAGCGTTGGAAAAGCGAGCACCATCGAGATGCACTGCAAGGCCATGCGCCTTGGCGATCGCGCAAAGTTCAGCGATTTCTGCTGCTGAATAGGATGTCCCGCATTCCGTCAGGTTGGTAAGGGAAAGCGTCGTGGGTTTGACCGAATGAATGCCCCGGCGTGGTGCTTCCAGCGCGGCTTTCAGCGTCTCGGGCGCGATCTTGCCGCCAATGCCGGGAAGTGGCGTGATCTTTGCGCCTCCCGTCCATTGCTCGGGACCGCCGCATTCATCTGTCATGACATGGGCATCGGCGTGGCAGAAAATCTCACCCCAGGCCGGTGTCAGGCAAGCCAGCGCCAGGCCATTGGCCGCCGTTCCGGTCGCCATCAGAAAGACACTGACCTCACGCTCGAAAATAGCACAGAACTGCTCTTCGACAGCCTTGGCTATGGCATCATCGCCATAGGAGGCCATCGCGCCGCTGTTGGCGGCAATCAGGGCTTCCAGAACTTTCGGGCTCGCGCCCACGACATTATCACTGCCAAAATGCATTCATGCTATCCGCAAAATGAGGGGAGCTTTCGTTGACACTCCATGATCAAGTGGTATCAGACGGCACCATTTCTGCAATCTCTGTTGAAGGATAACCACCATGGCTGTTCGCGTTTTCATCAATGGCTTCGGTCGCATCGGTCGCAATGTGCTG
>JANNRX010000440.1:0-4713 GCA_031401875.1 Hyphomicrobiales bacterium
CTTTCCCGGTTTCCACAGCAAAGAGAACGACTGATCGCGGACCCAAGCCTGATTCAGAGTGCCGTTGAGGAGTTTCTGCGCTATGAGAGCTCCAACCAGCTTGGCAACCGCATGACGGCTGCCGCTACCCGGATTGGTGATTGTGATCTGCCGGCGGGTACACGGATCACGCTCTGCATTGGCGCTGCAAACCGTGATCCCGAACAATTCACGGATCCTGAAGCGCTGGATATTGCCCGCGCGCCAAACCGTCATCTGGCCTTTGGAGGCGGCCCGCATGTTTGTGCCGGCTTGAGCCTTGCCCGGCTTGAGGCTCAGATTGCAATCAGCCGCTTCCTTCTGCGTTTTCCGGAATACAGGCTGCTTGAAGGGATGCGACGGGGGCCGCGCGCGCGCTTCCGCGGGTTCATAAACCTACCTGCGCAATTGTTCTGACGTTACGGACGGATACTTACAATCCGAGATAGGCCCGCCGCACGTTTTCATCTGCCGCAAGGGCTTTGCCGCTGCCGCTCATCGTCATGCGGCCTGTCTCCATGACATAGGCCCTGTCAGCAATGGCGAGGGCCGCCTGCGCATTCTGCTCGACCAGAAAGATCGTCACACCCTCCGCCTTGAGCGTGCGGATCACACCGAAGATCTGCGCCACAATGACGGGGGCAAGCCCCATGCTCGGTTCATCAAGCAGCAGGAGCTTGGGATTGCCCATCATCGCACGTCCGACGGCAAGCATCTGCTGCTGGCCGCCTGAAAGACCTCCGGCTGCAAGGGCGCGCTTGTCCCTGAGGACGGGAAAGAGTGTGTAGATCCGTTCCATATCTTGCGCAGGTCTGGCCTTGCGTCGGTAGGCTCCGAGTTGAAGGTTTGCCTCAACGCTCATGCTTTTGAAGACCTGTCGTCCCTCTGGCACCTGAATGATCCCCATCATCACACGGTCATGGGCGGAACGCCGCGCGATGTCTTCGCCTTCAAAGGTCAGGCTACCGCCTGTCATGGGCTGGACGCCTGAAAGCGTGCGCAACAGCGTCGTCTTGCCTGCGCCATTGGCTCCGATCAGCGCAATGGTTTCACCCCGATTGATCCGCACGTCCACGTTGTGCAGCACATTGATGCGGCCATAGGCGCTGCAGAGTTTCTTGCTCTCAAGCATGGGCGGCTTCCCCGCCCTGAATGTCTGTCCCAAGATAGGCCTCGATCACGCGGGGATCATTGGCAACCTCGGCGGGCTTGCCTTCCATAAGCATGCGTCCCTGCGCCATCACATAGACCCGATGAGAAATCGCCATCACCAGTTTCATGTCATGTTCAACGAGGACGACGCCAACACCGGTGTTGGCAACCTCAACAATGAGATGGTCGATCTCTGCCGTCTCAGTGGCGTTGCAGCCCGCCGCCGGTTCATCGAGCAAAAGCACTTTGGGTTCGCAAGCCAGGGCGCGGGCAATCTCCAGCCGTTTCAGCACACCGTAAGGCAGGCTGCCTGCGGGCTGATCTGCAATGGCTTCCAGTTTCTGGCGGCGCAGCAGTTCCATGGCATAATCGCGCGTCTCGCGGTTTTGCCTGCCTGTCGAAGGCAGGCCAAGCAGATGGCGAAAAACACTTTTGTTCTCATGCACATGCCGACCCAGCATGACATTCTCGATGGCCGTCATGCGGAAGAAAATCTGCAGGTTCTGGAATGTTCTCGAAAGACCTTTGGCGGCCAAATTCTCTGGCGGCAAGCCTGTGACGGATTCGCCATTGAGACTGATATTGCCAGCATCCGCCGCATAGAGGCCGGATACCAGATTGAACAGCGTTGTCTTGCCAGCACCATTGGGGCCGATGACCGAGAATATCTCGCCGGCATTGACACTGAACGAGACGTCATCCACCGCGCGCACGCCGCCGAAGGAAATCCCAATGCCGGAAGCAGCAAGCAATGCCATCACGGCTTCCTTCCCAAACGCTGCAACAGTGTCGGCACGATCCCGTCTCTCAGGAACACCATGATGAGAATAATGAATACGCCAAGCATCAGATGCTCGTATTCATGAAAAAGCGTAAGGGCCTGCGGCAGGATGACCAGCACCGCGGCACCAACAACCGAGCCGATGAGTGAGCCCATTCCGCCCAGTACCACCATCGTCACCAATTCGACGGAATGCAGAAATCCGGCACTGTCGGGCGTGATATGACCATTCAGAAGCGCCAGATAGGACCCTGCGACGGAAGCATAGACAGCCGAGATTGCAAAGACGGTGAGTTTCATGCGGGCAACATCAACACCGGCCACCCGTGCCGCCACTTCGCTGTCATGCAACGCACGCAGAGCCCTTCCGGTCGGGCTGTTCAGAAGATTTTGCGCAATCGTGATACCGATAACAAGTGTAAACCCGGCGATCCAGTACCAGGCTTGGGGCGTGCGGATACGCTCGCCAAGGATTTCGAGCCGCTTTACCGTCATGCCATCCGGTCCACCGGTCCAGCGTATTTCGTTGGTAAGAACCATCGCAACGAGGACGCCGAAGCCCAGTGTTGCGACAGCAAGAAAATGTCCCCGAAGCCGGAGGATGGGGCGACCGATGGCAAGTGCAACAAGGCAGGAGAAAAAAGCACCTAACAAGAGAGCCACAGGCGTGGGCACGTTAAAATGCACGGGCAGCACCGCCACGGCATAGGCTCCAATACCCACAAACCCGGCATGACCAAGGCTCACCTGTCCGGCATACCCCAGCAAAAGGTTCAGCCCGACAACCGCCAGAGCCGAAATCAGTACGAGCGCACCAACCCGATAATAATAGCTGGAGGGCAGGATAAGGCCGATGGCGACAATCACAAGCAGCAGCAGGCCCGGCACGATCCAGCGATTGTCCCATGACAGACGCATCACACGCGCTCCGCCGAGGCTGTTCCGAAAAGTCCGTTCGGCAGCACAAGCAATGTGCCGATCATGACCAGAAAAGCCACCGCGTCCTTGTAGGTGGATGAAAGATACCCGGCTGAGAACGCTTCACAGAGGCCGAGAATCAATCCGCCCGCAACGGCCCCGGCAGGACTACCCAGGCCACCCAGGACCACAGCTGCAAAGCCTTTGAGGGCAAGCATGGTGCCGACATCATAGCTCGTCAGTGTGATGGGCGTGACCAGCAATCCCGCGATGGCTCCGATGGCGGCGGAAAGCGCGAAAGACAATGCCATGATCATCGCGGTGTTGATGCCGACAAGCTTTGCCGCCAACCGGTTCGAAGCAGTGGCAAGAACCGCTTTTCCAATCATGGTACGCTCGAAGAAAAGTGTAACAAGCAGGACAATCACCGCAGCGCCGCCAATAACCCAGAAGGTCTGGGGCAGGATGGAAGCGCCCAGAAAATTGATCGGTGCTTCGCCTGAGAAGCCCGGCAATCTGTGAAGCTGCTTGTCAAAAACAATTTGCGCCACGCCGCGGATGACAAAGGCACCGCCGATCGTGATGATGATCAGCACCACGGGAGAGGCGCCCCGTGCCGGTTCAATCGCGAGCCGATGCAGCAGCAGGCCCACCGCAATTGCTACAAGGATTGCAGCCAGCGCGGCGAGCGGCAATGGCAGTCCGGCGGCAGTGCCGAAAACTGTCACCATGCCGCCAAGCATCACGAACTCACCCTGGCTGAAGTTCACGACATCCGAGGCATTGTAAATGATGGTAAAGCCCAGCGCGACAAGGGCATAGACAGCGCCAACCGTCAGGCCCGACATCATGAATTGAAGGAATTCGGAGAGCATGGTTTTACCTCGGGCGAGCCTCTCCCGTGCAAGGGAGAGGCAGGAATGACAGCCGGGTTACTCCGCCAATGTCCAGTCACCGTTCTTGATTTCAAGCATTTTGAAGGCGGCAAGAGTGAGCCCCATGTGATCCGTAGCGCTCATGTTGAAGATACCGGCCGTGCCGATCAGGCCTTTGGTTTTCTCAATCTCGTCGCGAATGGATCTGGCATCGGGCGTAGCGGCTCTTTCGATCGCACCGACCAGAATAATGAGACCGTCATAGGCATGGCCACCAAAGGTGGAGACCGGCTGCTTTGTCGTGTCTTCGTAACGCTTCTTGTAAGCCACGGCGATGGCTTTCTGGGGATCGCTGTCAGACAGTTTGTCGGCAACAAGAAGCGCCGCGGCGGGCAGGCGGACGCCATTGGCCGCATCCCCCGCGAGATCGATGAACTGCTTCGAGCCCACACCATGGCTTTGATACAGCGGCACGTTGATGCCAAGCTGGCGGAAGTTGCGGGTCACGATTGCGGGGCCCTGGCCAAAGCCTGGATTGATGACGGCTTGCAGGCCAGCCTTGCCACGAAGGTTGGTCAGTTGAGGCGTCATGTCTGTGTCGCGCGGCCCATAGGTTTCCTCGCCAACAACTTCGATGCCGAAGAATGCATTCACCTTGATGCATTCGTCTCGCATCGATTTTCCAAAGCCGTCCGTGCCCGAGATCATGCCGATTTTGGTGAGATTACGCTTTTTCAGATCCTCGAAGATTTTCTCGCACGCCATGCGATCCGTATGCGGTGTCTTGAAGATGAACTTCTTCACAGGCTCGATGACAACGACATCACCAGCGAAAGAGATGACCGGGATTTGTGCCTCTTCGAACACGGGCACTGTCGCCATGGTGGTGCCGGTTGTCGATGGCCCGAGGACAGCCACAACCTTGTCCTCCTCAACAAGGCGTGTGGCGAAGGTGCGCGCCTTGTTGGC
>JANNRX010000441.1:0-11668 GCA_031401875.1 Hyphomicrobiales bacterium
GCTGCGCCCGGCTCCTCGCCGCGCTCGGTGAGCAGCCGCAGCGCGATCATGCCTGAGCGTCCAAGCCCGCCCCGGCAATGCAGGAGAACGCCCTCGCTCCGATCCAGCGCCGCGTGCAGGGAGTGAGCAATCATAGGCCAAAGCCCTGAAACAGTCGCGTCAGGAACACCGTAATCGACAACCGGAAAATGCCGCCAGCCAATGCCGACCGCATGGAGCATCGCTGGCAGGTCAGCCGCACCGAGAGCCCCCATCTCGGATGTTTTCGTCATTGAGACCACGGCGGTGGGGTGCCACTCCCTGATCGCCTGAACATCCGCATCAAGCGCACCGAACCGCCCTGGCAAACGACAGAGGCCGATCCTGCCACCGCCGCCAAGTGTTATCGTGGCGACGGTGAAGGGTTCGATCATTTGGCGAAGGGGTTTTTCCACCCGCCCTGCGGTTGCTGGGAGGCTGGATAGACCTTCGCCAGATAATCAAGGATCATCCCAAGCTCGGCATCATCGAGCTTGGGCATCGAATGCTTCTCGGTCATCCAGTTCAACGTATCCGCCCAGCGTTCGCGGCTCATGCCCTGACGTCCCACCACCTTGAAGGAATGACAGGCGGCACAAAAGCCGAATGTCTCTTCCCGGCCGGGATGATCGGGAAGCGATTCCATGGTCTCGTGCTCAAGCACGGGTTGCTGCGCTGAGGTCGGCGTAGCAAAGCTGAGCGCAATCAATGCAAAAACAATGAACCGCATCGTCCCTTATCCAACCAGCACCGCGACACGGTGGAACGGGTTTGCACCGTAACCCTGCGGGTTCCAGTTTCCAGCAATATGCGGCTGAAAGATTCCGCGCGAATCCTGCGCCCGAACCCAGATTTCGAAGTACCCGTCGCTCGGCAATGCAACCTCGCCTTCCCAGCGCGACCAGTCGTATTTGTTGCGCGCAGGAGTGAGCTTCATCGTGAACCAGCGCTGACCGAAATTGGTCGAGACATGCACGGTCTTGACCGTGTTTTCCCCAGCCCAGGCCGCGCCGCGCAACGCGAGCTTGCGTGTGCCAGCTGGCAGTTTCGTGCCATTGGCATGTGAGGTGAGAATGCCGCGTACAGGCATTGATTCCATATCGGCGAAATTCACCTTGCCGTCGACATTGCTGCCGGGAATGATCGGAATCGTGGGAATGCGGTAGGAAGTCCCGCCCATGCCCTGCCCGTCATGCGGATCCTTGCGCACCAGCACGCGCTTCAGCCATTTCGCCGAAAGCGAGCCCGGCCAGCCCGGAATAATGAGCCGCAGCGGCCCGCCGTGAATGTTGGTCAGCGGCTGGCCGTTCATTGCCCATACGACCAGGCTGTGGCGCTCCAGCGCCTTGGCAATGGGCATGCCGCGTGAGATCGCGTCACGGTTGGAATCGCCCGAGAGATGTGGATCAGCACCGTAATGTCCGGTGAATTTGGCATCGGCATTCAGACCAGCCATCGCAAGCACATCCGCCAGCGGAACGCCGGTCCATTCAGCGCAGCCCGCGCCGCCGTTGGTCCATTGATTGCCGCGTCCCTGCGGCTGGAAGAAGGAGCGGCCATTGCCGCCGCATTCCATCACCATGCGGTAGGTCTGCGCCTTGAACTTCGATTTCAGGTCGCCCACCGAAAGCGTGAGCTTGTTCTTCACCGCACCATCGACCGTCATTGTCCAGGCGTCGGGATTTTTGACCTCTTCGGGAATCTGCCCGTTGTTGCGCACGAAAAACCGGCCGACCGGCGTCGTCGCATCATCCATCAGATGCTCCGGCGTTTCGGCAACAAGCGGCCTGTCACCCAGCGGCGTGAGGCCCTTGTCCTTGCCGGGGAAGGTGAACACCGGAGGGGCCTTGGGCGCTGCTGGAACTGGAACGGGAGCAGGAGCTGTCCCACCCGCAGGAGCTTGCGCCAGAGCAGCAGGCACAAAGCCCGCAGGCATATTGGCCGAGAAAGGAATGGCACCACCGACAGCCGCGCCCATGGCTGCAAGGCCCGCCCCGCCCAGGAATCCTCGGCGCGACGCATCCGTTCTGCGTCCAAACACAACAGCGTCGCCGCGCTCGGGATCAGCGAAGGCCTCATGGATCGACCGTTCGGTTTCATGCGTCATCGTGTAACCCTCCCCTGAAGAACGTTGGTTTCTTGCAATCAATATATCCAAATCCAGGCACTTGGTAAGTGCAGAGGAAGAGCATTTTTGCCCTGACCCGCATGATTTACCGGTGGAGAATGCATATCAGTGGTCGACTAGGCACGGCATAGTTGCAGGATGACGTATTGGATCTGGCGCAATGTCGTGGCTGGGAAAAGGGGAGAGTAACATGTCAATGTTTCCGAACTGGACGCTGAAGACATCCGGCACGGTCATGCCCGATGAGAAACTGCCAACGGCGCAGACCATTGTTCTGGGTTTTCAACATGTCGTCGCCATGTTCGGCGCCACGGCATTGGCACCGATCCTGATGGGTTTCGATCCGAATGTCTCGATCTTCTTCTCAGGCATCGCCACGCTCCTGTTCTTCGTGATGACGGGCGGCAGGTTGCCGAGCTATCTTGGATCATCCTTCGCCTTCATTGCGGTCGTCTCGGCTGCCACGGGGCATGCAGTCGCGGCGGGGCCCAATCCGAATATCGGGCTGGCGCTGGGCGGTATCATTGCCTGCGGCGCGCTTTACGCACTGATCGGCTTCATTGTCGATCGCGCCGGGCACGCCTGGGTCGAGACCCTGATGCCACCGGTCGTCACAGGGGCTATCGTGGCCGCTATCGGTCTCAACCTCGCACCCATCGCCGTGAAGGGCATCTCGGGCGGCGGGTTGACGACGTTCATCGGGCTGTTCACCATCGTCGCCGTAGCCGTGGTCGCAACCTATACCAAAGGATCGTTGGCACGCTTGCCGATCCTGATCGGTGCAGGTCTCGCCTATATTGCCTACATGATTCTCACCAATGGCGCGGGCCTCGGCAAGGCCATCGATTTCTCTGGCGTCGCCAAGGCGGCATGGTTCGGCCTGCCCAATTTCAGCGCGCCAGTGTTTGACGCCAAGGCGATGTTTCTGATCGCCCCGGTGGCAGTTATCCTTGTTGCCGAGAACCTGGGCCACATCAAAGGCATCGCTGCGATGACGGGCCGCAATCTCGATCCACTGATTGGCAAAGGCTTCATGGCGGATGGCGTCGCCACCATGATTTCGGGCGCGGGCGGTGGCACCGGCGTCACCACCTATGCCGAGAACATGGGCGTGATGGCCGTGACCCGCGTTTTCTCGACACTGGTCTTTGTCGTTGCTGGATTGGTCGCCATCCTGCTCGGCTTTTCGCCCAAGTTTGGTGCGCTGATCCAGACCATTCCAGGTCCCGTGCTGGGCGGGTTATCCGTGGTTGTCTTCGGCCTGATTGCTGCGACTGCCGGACGCATCTGGGTGGAATCGAAGGTGGATTTCTCGAACCCGCGCAATCTGCTGACGGTCGGCACTGCGCTCGTGCTCGGCGCAGGAGATTTCTCGCTCAGCCTCGGCGGCTTCACCATGGGCGGCATTGGCACCGCAACCTTTGGCGCAATCATCCTCTATCATCTGATGCGCGAGCCCGCAGCAGACTGAGATTACTCTCCGACACTGCCCGTTATCGGATCAAGATCCGCAGGATCGATCTCGTTTTCGGGCAGTGGCAGGAATGGCCCCTGTCCACGGCCATAGAGAATGACCGGCGCGCCTGCCGGGTCAGGACGCTGGCGCTGCGGCGCTTGGCCGAGATCCTCACGCTCCCGCTCAGCAATCGGATTGCGCGGGATCACGGGCAATTGCGCCGGACGATACGCCGGAAGCACGCCGTGCCCAAGCGTTGCAGCGCCTGCTGCTGAAGATTGCGACCCCCTGATGGTCGCGAAGGTTTGACCAACGGGCTCGACGGGAAGCACACCACGCGCGTCGGCCACCGGTGAATTGCGGGCGGGATCAACGGGGAAGCTCTCGTTCGGAGGGGTCACAGGCTGCGGATACGGACGACAGATCGAACGGTTGCCCGTACGGCCATGGCGCGCCAGATCCATGTGAAAATGATCATAATGGAAAGCATCTGCGCCTGGCCCAAGCACTGTCGCAAAATTCCGGCAGGCCCCGGCATGAACCTCGCGCAGGAAATTCTGCTCCTCAAGTCCGCCCTTCCAGCCCTTGAGAACAGTGATGATCGAACCATCCTGCAAGCGAAAGCCGCCAACGTCGATGGCATTGGCGAAGGCATGCTCCGAGAAACGCGCCGTGCCGCTGCCATTGTTCATGCGGCGACAACTGTAGGTGCCCATGGTGCGCAGTTCCACAACCGTCTGGCCAAAGCGGGCCATGGCGGCAGGCTGCACCACTTGCTCCAGCCAGCGGTCAACAGCCGAATACATCGGGCAGGTCAGCGTACCTTCCTGATTCAGGCGGGTCAGAAAGCTGCCCCCCGCGCTCGAAAAACCTGGCACAGCCGAAATGGCACTGACATTATCCATCGAAAAAGCGCTGACCTTGATGGGAAAATCAGCCCCGCAGGAGCCCACCCCTTCAAGTGCCTTGGCAATCCTGACATTGGCCGTTTCTTTGACAGCGCCCGAACGCAGGCATGAATTCTCAGCGGCACTGCGCCATTCGGCCCGCTGCTCCTTCTGATAGCGCGAGCAACCCACGAGCGTGAGGCCGACGAACCCGAGGACTGAGAGTGATAAGCAAACGCGACGCACCATAATGCTCGCAGTTTCGCATCAATCCTGTAACGCCTTGCTAAGGAATGCGGTTAAGAGTGGATAAACTCTGTCTCAAGGCATGTAAGACCTGCGGCAGAAATGCGACATGACGGAACAAGAGGCCGCGAAAGATGGACAAGATGGCAAAATCAACACTGCAAGACGTGATCGCCAAATTCCTTTTCCCCGTGGTCATGGCTTTCTTCATGGCGCTTTTCATGACCGCGATGGTGACATTCATCAATCTGGGGCTTCCACCAGACTATTTGTACCACTGGATGAAAGCCTTTGTCATTGCCTGGCCTCTGGCCTCCTGCGTGGCCTATCTGGCGGTGCCGATAGCGCGCAGGATCACCGCTGCAATCACTGCTGTGCTGACGGCAGCGTAATCTTATCTACAGAAATAAATGTATTTTATCAATATGTTAAAATGATTACTGCACCGCACAATTAAAACTGTTTGGCATATTCCTATGGAACAGTTAGGCTATGTATGTTGCAAAACAGCTCGGAGGATATAGATGAGTCTGACGCTGAAGCTTGATGTATTGGCGGTCATGGCAGCATTTTGTTTTCTTGGTGCCATTGTTTTTGGAGCGTTCTGAGTTCTCGGTTGAAGAAGTGCCCAAAACGGACATTGTTGCACAGTTTTAGAAACCCGTTGCCGGACAAGCGGCAGCGGGTTTTTTCATGGCCGCTTTTGCGAAGGAACCAACAGAGCAACAGGGCATGCCGTGGAAGTCTGTACCCAGTTGGTGATGTTCTGATCCATGGAGCAGAACATCATTCATGGTCTTCTTATGCACTGCATCTGCCAGCCCTTGCTGACCCAGCTCCCCTTCCATCAAGGTCCCGAAGTCAAGCAAAGCATTGCCTGTGTTTTTGACTTGCAATTGCACAGCAAGTCTCTGAAACTGCCTCCAGCGTTCGGCAGATCCGGGGCTATCGACACCCTTTCGGATGAATTGCGCAAAGAGCCATTGAGCAATGGCCCACCTGCTTCGACCGCACACGCCGCCACTTGGCGGTGGAATTGACGGCGAAAGGACTGGCGATGGCGCAAAAGGGCACTGTGAAGTTTTTCAATGCTGAAAAAGGCTATGGCTTTATCAAGCCTGATGATGGCAGCCGCGATATCTTCGTCCATATCACGGCCGTTGAACAGGCGGGCCTGACTACCTTGACTGAGGGGCAGCTGATCACCTTTGAGGTCGAACCTGACAAGAAGGGCAAGGGCCCAAAGGCAGTTGACCTGGCTTTACTCTAACGGCAAGGATACAGCCTAATCCAGAGAGAAGGGACGTGGATCATGATCATCCGCGTGATGCATTGATATGATGATTTTAAGGTCCGCACCGCCCTCCCCCTTCGGGCGCAAGGTCAAGATAGCCGCCGCACTTCTCGGTCTCACAGGGGAGATCAATGTCGTCTCCACCGATACAATCGACCCGCAAGATCCTCTGCGGGAGGATAATCCGCTTGGGAAAATTCCCACGCTGGTTATCGAAGATGGCACGGTGATTTATGACAGCCGGGTGATCGTCGAATATCTCGATATGCGCGCGGGCGGCGGACAGATCATTCCGAAATCAGGCATGGAGCGCATCAGGGTGCAAACGCTGCATGCCCTTGCCGATGGCATCATGGATGCCGGTATTTTGCAGATTTACGAAGGGCGCTGGCGTGACCCTTCCAAGCATGAACTGAAATGGGTCGAACACCAGGCAGGCAAAGTTGCCCGGGCGCTGGATTATCTTGAAGCGAACCCGCCCAGTCTTGAAGAAGCGCTGAATATAGGCCACATCGCGGTTGCCTGCGCGCTGGGCTATCTCGATCTGCGCTTCAAGAGTGAGTGGCGGGCACAATACCCGAAGCTGACAACATGGCTGGCTGCTTTCGCCGCAAAGGTTCCAGCGTTCGAGAAGACGGGGGCAGTCTGATTCCATCCAGTCATGACACGAAAAAGCCCGACGTTTCCGCCGGGCTTTACGTTAAGTGCCTCAAATCCTGCCCGTATCAGAACCGGTAGTTGAGGCCCGCACGCACGATGTTGCCGCGGTTCTCGGCTCTGGATTCACCGAACACACCGGCACCTGCGCCAGGTCCGGACGTCAAGGGCGAGACATAGTTGCTGCGGCCAAGGTCGTAGTAAAGATATTCCACCTTGGCGGACCAGTTGTTGGTGAACGCGTATTCCGCACCCGCACCGATCGCATAGCCGAAGCGTGTGTCATCCTTCGAGCCTGTCCATTGGCTGCCTAGGCCGGAAATCGTGGTCCGTGCCTTCTGATCACCGAACGCGAGACCGCCGGTGCCGTAAATCAGAAGCCGGTCAAAGGCATAACCCAGACGGCCACGCACGGTCCCAAGATACGTACTCTCCTGGGACAGCGACGTCGCCAGCGGACCGTTGACTGTCGTCACGGTCTTGCCGAGATCGAGGTAGTTCAGGTCACCTTCGATACCAGCGACGACATTGCCGAACTGATAATTGTAACCAATCGTGCCACCGACTGTGAAACCGTCACCCAGTGTCTTGGCACGATCCGTCGGCGCAAAGCCGGTGGCCAGCAATCCAGGGGAACCTGTCAGGCGGGACTTTCCGGTCTCGAAGGCAAAGCCGCCGTTCACGCCGACATAAAGGCCTGTCCAATTGAAGGGAGGCGGTGCCACGAAGGTTTGAACAACCTGAACGGACTTGCGCGGAATGTCTGCAGCGGAGGCCGCGGACAGATTGGCGGAAAGCGCCAACGCGCCTATAGCCGCCGTCGATAGAAAGATGTGTTTCATGGTCAATCTCCTTGTGGTCCTGAACAACGCGTCCGGCATGCGGAAAGTTCCGTGTCCAGAACCCGATACTCCAATAACCCCCATGGCCCATGGGTGGAGAGATCAGGGTCAAACAGGGCAAGAGGGTGGCCGAAGCAGGTCGAAGACGCGGCGCGGCGTTTTCCAGAGCCATCTGTTGCAAGAAGGCGACACCTTGAAAACACGGAAAGGGCCCCAACCTGACGGCTGGAGCCCCCCCCTTTTAGCAATCTGAAGTCAGGCTCAGAAACGGTAGTTCAAACCGGCGCGCAGGACATTGGTGCGGCTGTCGACACGGTAGGTTGTCGAAGGCGTTCTGTAGGTGCTGGTTCCCAGACCGTAATGCAGGAATTCGCCACGGGCGCTGATGCGTTCTGTCAGCTTGAATTCAGCACCGGCACCAACTGCAAAGCCAACCGATGTCTTGTCTGAACGGCCACTTGTATCCGACAGCTCGTTGCTGGCCGTTGCCAGACCAAGAGTGCCGTAAACCAGCGCCTGATCGAGGGCGTAGCCTGCGCGACCACGCACGGTTCCCGTCCACTTCTGCTTGAAGTTCTGACCGCCGCCATTGAAGCCTTTGTGCTCGAAGCCGGACGAGGTGAGATCGCCCTCGACACCAAGCACGATGCGATCAGCCTGGGCATTGAAACCGACCTGCCCACCGATCAGGCCGCCTGTTGCCGATGCACCGCGAATGCTACCTGCACCAACACCGGCGTGAGCCCCGGCATAAACACCGGTCCAGTTCGGTGCCGGTCCGCTCTGCGCCTGTGCTGAAAGCGGGATGAGGACAAAAAGGGAAAGTGCCGCAAAACCAAGTTTGCGCCGATGTGAGAAACTGGACATTTTCTGCGCTCCTGAGAACCTTTCTTCTGAAAGGCTGTTTTGATCAACTATCTTAGGAATAGCGCAACCTTAACCAGACATCACCTGAAACCGTTGAAATCGTTTAATGAATCCTTACCAGCTCAAAATTCAGCTCTGTGCAACCCGCACGCTCACTTGCTGGCAAGGTGAAGCTATGCCACTGACAGAACAGCACAATTAAGCGTGTTCACAAGAGTTTCCGGAGCCGGTAATGAGCGGGGCAGTGCCTCTCCCTGATCTGTCGATTTTTATCATCGCACGCAACGAAGCCGATCGCATTCAGCGCACGATCGAGGCTGTGCGCGGTCTTTCCGATGATATTGTCCTGGTGGATTCTGGCTCCACAGACGGCACCCAGGAATTGGCAAGCAAAGCGGGTGCGCGGATTTTCCACAACGACTGGCCCGGCTATGGACCCCAGAAGCGCTTCGCCGAAGACCAGTGTCGCCACGTCTGGCTGATGAACATCGATGCCGATGAATGGGTTCCACCAGAACTGGTTCAGGAAATACGCGAAGCTCTCACACAGCCTGATGCGGGGATCGACGGATACGAAATTCCAATTGCTGAGGTCTTTCCGGGAGAAACAAAGCCCCATCGCATCGCATACTCGCTGACTCCGGTGCGTATCTATCGCAAGGATCGCGGGCGCTACGCCGACAGCCTCGTGCATGACAGGGTGGCCTTCAACAATCCACCAAAACTGAAACGGCTGTCGAATGTCATTCACCATTTCTCGGTGCGCTCCATCGGAGATCAACTCGCCAAGCTCAATGATTATACCAGCCAGCAGGTCAAGGACCTTGCATTGCGGGGCAAGCATGTGCCGACCTGGCGGCTGTTTGTGGAGTTTCCGGCCTCGTTCTTCAAAGCCTATGTCATGCGCCGCCACGCCATGCGCGGCATTTATGGCTTCATGACTTCCATGAACTATGCCTTCTATCGCTGGCTTCGGGTTGCGAAAGACGTTGAACGCCGCATGATCGAGAAGGGCAAACGCGGCAATGGTGGCATGAATGGCTGACCCCAGGGTAGCACTCGTTACCGGCGGCGCGAAGCGCATTGGCTGCGCCATTGTGGAAGCTTTGGCAGCGGCTGGTTATGCCGTCGTCATACACTGCAACACCTCGCGGAGCGAGGCAGACGCGCTGGCGGCAAAACTGCAACGCCAAGGGGCGCAAGCGGCCGTCATTCAGGCTGATCTGGCAACCCCCGATGCTGTTGCCCGTTTGATGCCGGAGGCAGCAGGGTTGTTCGGCCCCGTCAGCCTTCTCGTCAACAATGCTTCTGTGTTTCTGGCTGATACCCTGCACACCATTGATGTACTGACATGGAACCGCCAGTTTTCGGTCAACATCCGCGCCCCCTCTGTGCTGGCGAAGGATTTTGCCGCGGCTTTGCCCAAGGACCGCAAGGGTGCTATCGTCAATATCATCGATCAGCGGGTGTGGAAGCTGACGCCGGAATTCTACTCTTACACGCTCAGCAAGGCCGCGCTCTGGGCTGCCACGCGCACCATGGCACAGACGCTGGCACCGCATATCCGCGTCAATGCCGTAGGGCCCGGCCCGACGTTGGGAAACCTGCATGACGGGGATGTAGGCGTGAAACATGAAGCAGCCAGTATCCCTCTTCAACGACAAGTGGACCCACGTGAGATTGCCGATGCAGTGGTTTATCTTGCTCATGCTTCCAGCGTGACGGGGCAGATGATCGCGGTCGACGGCGGCCAGCACATCGGCTGGAAGACGCCCGATATCGTGGGGTGAGTGAGGCCACCCCATGTTGTGAGCTCACAACAATCATGTTAAACATGACCAACAACTTGGTCAGGAACGAAACATGATGGGTACCAACCTTGCGGAAGCAAAAGCGCATCTGAGCGAACTCGTGGACCTCGCCATTGCTGGCGAACCGCAAATCATCATGCGTCGGGGCAAGCCTGTGGCAAAGATCGTGGCTATTGAGCCAGAGCGCAAGCCGCTGGATGTGGAGCGACTCAAAGCGCTCACAGACGGTATGACGATGGGTGAGGAAGTCGTTATCAAAATGCGGAACGAAGCCCGTTACTGATGCTTTATCTCGACACGTCAGTTCTTGTCTCTGCTTTAACCGCAGAGTCAGCCACCGCGCGTTCACAATCGTGGCTAAAAGCACAGGAGGGTAGGCGCCTGTGCATCAGTCCCTGGGTCATCACAGAAATGCATTCCGCCCTTGCGATGAAGCTGCGACTGAACATTGTCACCTCTTACCAGCGAGAAACGGCTCTCGCAGAATTTAACTACCTGCGAAAGACACAATTCCGTCACTTTCAAATTCATCAGACAGATTTCGATGTTGCTGCAAGATTTTCAGCGCAACACCAATTGTCTTTACGCGCCGCCGACGCCCTCCACCTCGCCATCGCCGCTGACAACGGCGCAACCCTCTGCACGCTAGATCAGCGCCTGTTTGATGCAGCCAAGGCTCTCGGCATTGCCTGCATGATGCCGTGAGCATCAACGCTCGCGCTTCATGCCCTTCACAGCCAGCTCGGACAGATACTGCCCCCAGCGCTCTTCATGCTCACGCCCCAGTGCATCGAGATAATCCCAACCGAAGATGCCGGTCGAATGCATGTCGTCAAACGTCAGCCTTACGGCATAATTGCCGACTGGAATGACATTGAGAATGAGGACATTGATTTTGCCCCCGACAGTTTTACGCTCATCGGGAGAATGGCCCTGCACTTCGGCGGAGGGGCTCATCACCCTGAGATATTCCGCGCTAAGCGCATGCGCTGCACCGTCCTCGAAGGCGATATGCAGAGTTTTCTTGTCCTTTGCCAGGCGAAGCTCGCTGGGCCAGCGCGTCATGGATTCATCCCGTCGGAAAATGCAGCTTTCAAGCCGCTTGCATGCGATGATACAAAGCGCCACGTATAGGGATCAGAACAATCCGGCAAGCGTTTCAGACGCCGGAACGGGAGTGTAAGTTTGAGCGTTTCAGCACCAACCCCATTCGAAAAGGCAAGCGGCCTCCATGCCGCGCCGATGATCGATCCTTTTGGCCGCTCGATCAGCTATCTGCGCGTCTCGGTGACGGACCGTTGCGATTTCCGCTGTGTCTATTGCATGTCGGAACACATGACCTTCCTGCCCAAGCAGGATCTGCTGACGCTGGAGGAACTGGATCGGCTGTGCTCTGCTTTCGTGGCCAAGGGCGCACGCAAGCTGCGCATCACCGGCGGCGAGCCGCTGGTGCGGCGCGAGA
>JANNRX010000442.1:0-2890 GCA_031401875.1 Hyphomicrobiales bacterium
CGTAAGCGTCGATTACCAAGGCAACATTGTCGAGAAGTGACGCTCGATATTCATCCAAACTCTCAACAAAGGAATATGAAGATGACAACCAAACTCTCACGACTTTACGACACGAATGCGGAAGCCCAGCGTGTTGTTTCAGACCTCAAGACAGCAGGTATTCCTAATGCTGATATCAGTCTTATTACCAACCATGGCGAAAGTTCCGAGACCATGGCTGACACGACCACAGCAGAGGGAACGGGCGCTGGCGTAGGTGCAGCAGTGGGCGGCGGAGCCGGTCTCCTTGCAGGTCTTGGCGTCATGGCCATCCCTGGGGTCGGTCCAATAGTTGCCGCTGGCTGGATGGCGGCAACACTGACTGGCATGATTGCAGGCGCAGCTACGGGGGCTGCTGCTGGCGGTATCATCGGCGCGCTAACGGACAATGGCGTCGACGAGGACGACGCACACGTCTATGCCGAATCCATCAGACGTGGTGGGTCCCTGGTTCTCGTCAAGACAGACGATATGCACCGGGCTGCCGCACAGACCGTCTTGGATCGCCATACATCCGTCACAGTCGGCGACCGTCGCTCAGAATACGAGGGCGAGGGCTGGAATGGTTTTGACGAGAAGCGTGGTCCTTACTCGGCCTCCGACGCGACCGCCCCTGACCGTTCACGCCCAGGCATGATGTAACGAACGAACGATTGTCCCGTCTCCCCGGTCACCATGTGATCGGGGAGACGTTGTTTAGTCCGATCGCATGTCAACGCCCATTAGGAAATCTGATCATGAAGCCATCTCTTGAAAGCGGCACACGGGTTACATTCGCGCTTAACGGCACAAGCCGCACAGTTGAAGTCTACCCCTGGACAATACTGCTGGATCTATTGCGCCATGATCTGGTTCTGACAGGCACTAAGAAGGGTTGCGACCACGGCCAATGCGGGGCTTGCACTGTGTTGATCGATGGTGTGCGCATCAATTCCTGCTTGCAGCTGGCCATCATGCAGGAAGGCAAGGACATCGTCACGATCGAAGGGCTCTCAAAAGACGGCGTACTTCATCCGCTCCAGCAGGCTTTCATTGATCACGACGCCTTTCAGTGTGGCTATTGCACGTCGGGCCAGATCTGTTCAGGTGTGGCACTGTTAGCGGAGGGGCGCACCACCTCGCGTGATGAAATCCGTGAGTTCATGAGCGGAAACATCTGTAGGTGCGGCGCTTACCCCAACATCGTGGACGCGATCGCTGACGTTGCTGCTCAGGCCCATGCAATAGCAGCTGGGGCAGCGTCATGAACCGTTTTTCCTATCAACGCGCAACAAGTATTGAGGGCGCAGTTTCAGCCCTCGCAGCACATTCAAGCAGTCGGATCATCGCAGGCGGATCGAACCTGATTGATCTCATCAAGTACAACGTCGAGAAACCTGAAGCCCTTGTCGACGTTTCGCGTATCGCTGGACTTACTGACATTTCCGAAACGAACGACGGTGGCATACAGATTGGCGCACTGGTAACAAATTCAGATGTGGCATCGAACCCACTTGTAATGCGTCGGTTTCCGCTTCTGGCAGCGGCCATTATGGCAGGGGCGACTCCGCAACTGCGCAATGCGGCCACGACGGGCGGCAACCTTAACCAGCGCACGCGCTGCTATTATTTCTATGACACCGCTACGCCGTGCAACAAACGCGAACCAGGTACTGGTTGCCCAGCGATCGACGGGCTGAACCGTATTCACGCCATACTCGGCACAAGCGATCACTGCATCGCGACGCATCCCTCCGACATGTGCGTGGCACTCGCCGCTCTGGGTGCATTCATCCACGTTACCGGGCCAGGCGGGGAACGGATAATCCCTATTACTGACTATCACCGACTGCCGGGCGATAAACCGCAGTTCGATACCACACTGGCGCAAAACGAGATGGTGACCGGCGTGGAGCTTCCGAACATGTCTCATGCCTTTGCTTCTCATTTCACCTATCTGAAGTTGAGAGACCGACAATCCTATGCCTTCGCTCTTGTCTCCGTTGCGGCGGCGATAGACGTCCAAGGTGGGATTGTGCGCGAGGCGCGGATTGCTGTGGGAGGCGTTGCACACAAGCCCTGGCGTCGCGAGGAGGCCGAGGCATTACTCGCTGGCAAACCTCTAACTGCAGAAGCCTTCACCCAAGCGGCGGATGCGCTGCTCGCTGGTGCCAAAGGGCGAGAGCATAACAGCTTCAAGATTGAGTTGGCACGACGCGCCATCGTCCGTGCACTCGCACAAGCGGCAGATGGCACACCGCAATCCTCAGTCGACAAACGGATCAGGTAAGGACCCACCATGCTCGCCAATGATCTCCATGTCGGCTCGCCGAGAAACCGCATTGATGGTCCTGCGAAGGTAACCGGACAGGCAACCTATGCAGCCGAGTTCAGTACGCCTGATCTAATGCACGGCTATGTTGTCAGCAGCAGTATTGCCAAGGGCAAGATTACAGACATTGATACGACTGCAGCCGAAGCGGTCGCTGGCGTGATGAAGATATTCACCTATCAAAATCGACCACGCACAGCATGGTTCAGTTCAAGCTACGAGGATCAGGTCGGGCCTCCCGGCAAGCCGTTCCGGCCTCTCTATGATGAGGCGGTTGTCTACAGCGGACAGCCAATTGCTCTCGTTGTGGCCAGCAGCTTCGACATCGCTCGCCATGCCGCATCACTTGTTGTTGTGACCTATGATGCCGAGCCCCATCAAACCAATCTTGAAGACGCACGGCACGAGAGTTACGAGCCGCCAAGCAAACGCTTCGGTATGGCACCACCCAGCCCGCGCGGTGATGCGCTTAAGGCCTTTGCAGAATCCGATCTGCGCATCAGCCAAGAGTATTCGATTGCCGCTGAGTACCACAATCCG
>JANNRX010000443.1:0-13669 GCA_031401875.1 Hyphomicrobiales bacterium
TCAGCACTCCGCCGCCCGCCGTGGTGAACGGCATGCCCAGCGGGATCACCGTCGCGCCCTGCACCGCCGAGGCCACCACCAGCGGATCGCTGTCAGGGGCCGTATCGCTGTCGAGGCCTCCACCGGGACCTGCACCGCTGATCACGTTGCCCGTCACACTGGCTGCATCCTCGCCCACCATCCCGGTGTCATCCGCCGCCACAGGGGGCGGGTTCGAGACGTCGATGCGCAGGGTGATCGGTGTGGTCACGGTACCGTCGGAGACGTTCACCGTGATCAGGTAGAAGCCGGGGTTCATCGGATCGCCCCCTTGCGAGGCGGCGGGATCGATGGTGCCGGTCACGGTGCCATCCGGGTTGAGCGTCAGTCCGGCAGGCAGCACCGAGGTCGTCGTGAAGGTCACCGGCTCGCCATCAGGATCGACGATGAACGGAGCCAGCGCCACCAGCGGCGTGCCCGGTGCGAACACCTGGCCATCGCTCACGTTCTGCAACGGCACGATGCTGGCAGGATCCGCCGGGATCGGGTTCTCCGGCGTGCCGGGGTTCATCGGGTCAACCGGAACCGGGGCATCATTGGCACCGTTGATGGTCAGCGTCAGCGTCGCGGTATCCGTGCCGCCATTGCCGTCAGAGAGCGTGTAGGTCACGGTCTCCGTCGCGGTCTCGCCGTCATCGAGGTCGTTATAGGCCGTACCCGGCACAAAGCTGTAGGAGCCATCCGCATTCAGCGTCAGCACTCCGCCGCCCGCCGTGGTGAACGGCATGCCCAGCGGGATCACCGTCGCGCCCTGCACCGCCGAGGCCACCACCAGCGGATCGCTGTCAGGGGCCGTATCGCTGTCGAGGCCTGCGCCGGGACCTGCACCGCTGATCACGTTGCCCGTCACACTGGCCGCATCCTCGCCCACCATCCCGGTGTCATCCGCCGCCACAGGGGGCGGGTTCGAGACAGAAAGATTGAATGTATCCTGTGTGAATGCGCCACGCGGATCTGTTACGATGATCGTCACAGCATACTGGCCATTGAGCAGCAGCCCTTGCCTGGAGGCGTCCGCAGGTGGTGTGCCGGTGACAAGACCCGTTCCGGGGTCAATGGACAACCAGGCTGGCGCAGCGGCGCCCAGGCTGAATACGAGCGTCTCGCCATCAGGATCGGCGAAGCCGCCGAAGGTTGCAATAGAGATCGGCGTGCCATCGGATGTGGATTGATCGCCCAGCGCAATCACATTGACGGGCGCATCATTGACCTCGATCACATTCATGATCGCGTTGGCCACATTGCTGGTGAGCGCACCATCTGTGATCTGGACCGTGAACATACGATCCGTCGTGTCCGGGAACTGGCTTGTCGAGCGATAGCCAAGACCGGCGATGGCTGTCTGATAGGCGGAGAGGGGTTGCGAACCGGACAAGGTAATTCTGATCTGGCCAGGAATACTGGTATTGATACTGCCCACAATGCCCGAGGGCAGGCTGCCAAGCGAGAGTACATCACCCGCGAAGGCATTGGTCAGGATGATCGTGGCCCCATCGATGTTCGTGTCATCGGGATCCGTGATCAAGACATCAATATCGGCGAATGGTGTTGCCGCGCCGCCTTCGGTGTAAGTCTTCTCAGAGCCGGTTCCTGAGGCTGTGGAGTCGTTCGCATCAAGATCAAGCGTCGGTGCATCATTGACAGCCACCATGGTAATGAAAGCACGCGCAATATTCGAGTTGATTTCACCATCATTCACGACAACCGTGACAATACGCTGTGTCGTGTTCGGGTTTTCGGATGTCGAGGCGAATGTGATCGCCTCGATAGCGGCCTCGTAACTGGCAAGCGTTGCGCCACCTGTCAGAGTAACGCGGATCTGACCCGGAACGGAAGTATCGAGAACTCCTGATATGCCGCCTGGCAATGTTCCGATAGCCAGTACGTCGCCTGCAAAGGCATTGGTCAGGATAATCGTTGCTGTATCGATGTTGAGATCGTCGAGATCGGTAATGCGGCTATCGATATCCGCAATCGAGATTGCAGTCTGATTTTCCGTGTAGGTCGTCTGGAAACTGCCCGCATTGATACCGGAGGAATTGTTGCCATCAAGATCAAGCGAAGGATTGTCATTCACCGGTGTGACATTGATATAGCTCGTCGCAAGATTGGAATCAGCAAAACCGTCATTGACCGTGATTTCGATAACGCGCTGCGTCGGATCCGGATTCTCTGATGTCGTCAGGAAGCGGATCGCTTTCAGGGCAGCCGCAAAATCTGCGGGGCTGGTTGGACCCACAAGCGTGACGGTGATCTCTCCTGGCACGCTTGTATCAATGCTGGCAGCCACACCGATCGGCAGCATGCCAATCTGGAGTGAATCAAGTGCAAAAGCATTGGTCAGCCGGATGGTTGCAACCTCGATAACAGATGAATCAATGTCTGTGATCACGGCATCAGCATCGACAACAGAAACGGCCGCCGCATTCTCGACATAGGTAGTCTCGTAATCCGCGCCTGTGCGGCCTGAGCTGTTGTTGCCATCGGCATCAAGGACAGGAGGATCGTTCACGGCTGTCACGGTAATCGTGGCATTGCTTGTTGCCATCAAGGGCGTCACGCCACCATCGCCATTGCCAAGATCGTTGATCCTGGCGGTGAAGGTCACGGGGCCATTGAAATTGGCCGGTGCCAGGAACATCAGACCATTAGCTGCCGCCAAGGTGGCGTTGATGGCTGAAAGCGGCGCAGTGATCGTGATGGTGCCGGAATTGTCACCCGTCACCTGCGCTGCTGAAATACCTCCCATGATGCCCGTGTTGAGATCAAGCGTTCCCGAGCCAACAGCGAGAGTGACGGTGACATTGCCGCTGCCCCCCTCAGGATCGGCAAAAGAGATGCCGGTGAGTGCCAACGGTGTGTCCTCGACGGCTGCGAACATCGGTGTAACAACCGATGGCGGCGTATTGATATTGAGAGAGACGGCCAGCTCAACACCGTCACCCCCTGACCCTTCGTTGGAGCCTGGTGCAAAGGATGCCTGGAAAGTCACCGTTGTGAAGGTGCCCGTCAGCTGCACGCTACCGGCGGCAGTGCCGGTATTACCATTGATTCTGGATTCCGCAGAGTATCCTGCGCCCACCGCAGTATCGATTCCGCTGCGTCCGATGGTGCTGCCGCTGACAACAAAATGGCTTGGGCCATTGATCTTGGAGAGAGTAATGCCGCTGGTCAACAACGTGAGTTGCAGACCGTTATGCAATGTCCCCGCCTGCCCGCCAATGCGGTCGAGATGGAGGATGGGATTTGTGACAGCCTGACTGAAGCTGAGCGTGATCAACCCGGTCTGCGCATCCACGGAGGCTTCTGTGGCAGCCCCGCCGGGCGTCGTATCCCAGTTATAAACGAATGACAGCGATGGATCACCATCAGCGGCATTGGCGAAGGCTGCAATCGTATTGAGCGTGCCATTGGCAATGCTAGCGAAGTTCGTCCCAGTTCCTTGCGGCTGGAATGTAACGGTCGTTGTAATACCGCCTGTTGTGTTGGTGACACTGACAGGTGCGGCCTGGGTGGCTGTTGCGGCCGGGATGGTCCAGGCACCTGTGTTTTGCAATGTCAGCAAACCCTGCCAGCCTGAGATATCAGCGGTTGTCGCTTCGATGCTTCCTGAGCTGGCTTCCAGAATCCAGTCGCCGCCCAGCAATGCGCTGCCGGTATCATCGGTTGAGGCCGCGATATCCGCACCTGTCACCAGGGCGAGCGCATTGATACCCGCGATGTTCTGGCCAAAATCACAGCCGTAGATCAGGATATCACCATCCGTTGTCAGAGAGGCACCGATAGCGCGCAGAGCCTGGGCATATTCCAGGCCGATCGAAGCCGTGGATAGCGATGCTGTTCCCAATGCGAATTGCGAGGCATCGCCATGCGACAGGATATGGATCGCGGCAAGGCCCGTGCGGCCTTCCAGATAATCCCGCAGCGCGAGCACGCCATCAATACCCCTTGGGATCTGAAAGATTTCAACCCCTGCCGGTATTCGCGCGAGAAGATCCAGCGCATTGGGGGCCGAGAGATCGATGACAACGAGATCCTGGGGACCAATGCCTGTCGCGGCTCCGATCGATACCACCGGGGTGTCATTGACCGGAACAACCGAAAGCGTTGAGGTCACGGTTGCCGATGTCAGCGCATCCGTATTGGTCAGCGCGAATGAAAAGAGCCGGTCGCCCTGCGTCGGCGTATTGCCCAGAACATCATACCGAACGGATTGAAGCAGGGAATTGATATCGGTTGCGGTCAGAACTGAAAGGCCGCCCGCTGCATTCGTGATCGTGAAGACACCTGTGTCTGCGTTATAGGCGACCTGCGCGGTGCTATTGATCAGATCAATAGTCTGTGTGCTGCTTTGGGAGAGCGTGAATACCGACCCAAGGATTTCCAGCCTTTCAGATGCGCCATCGCGCAAGCCGCTGACGGTCAATGTCAGCCGCGTGAATGGAACGCCGCCGTTGTCATCAATGCGAAGATCGGGATCAGCGAACGGCGCTGCCGCTCCGTCTTCGGTAAAGACACCAACAAAGTTGCCATTGATGGCACCGGTGGAATTATCGCCATCAAGGTCAATGACCGGCGTATCGGGAACCGGCACGACCGTGATTGTGGAGACGGCAGGTGCCGAAACAAGACCGCCAGAGTCGGTCGCGATGAATGTCAGCGTCCGGTTACCAACTCCGGGATTCTGGCTGGTGTTTTCATAGGTGATGCTGCGGATCAGTGCATCGAGTGCAGCCTGAGGCATGGGACTCGCAGCACCTGCGCCGTTGGTGATCAAAAACCCTCCGACCAGAGTATATTCTACGGTGAATGTGGTGCCGCCAACCATCGTGGTCTGCGTCGAGGCGGTTGCCAATGAGAAGGCCACTCCGTTGATCCTGATGATCTCCAATGCGCCATCGCTGATACCACCGGGCATAATGGTAACGGATACGATGTCGTTCTCGCCGGCATCAAAGACATCAGCGTCGGTGTCCGCCACATTCACAGGAGGACCATCCTCCGTGAATGTCGCGGAATGATCAACGAGCATCGCCAGACAATCCGGGTGAAGCGTTGTGGCAATCGATGTCGGCGCTTCGATCTGGCCAACAATGCTGTCCAGCACGACTGGAAGTCCCGCCTGTTCCTCGAAATTGAAGACTTCGAAGAAATTGACGTCCACATCATTGTTCGGACCCTGGAATATGGTTCGGCCATCCAGGTTCAGATCGGCCGTCGCATAACCGCTTGATATGAAATTCGGAAGCTGAAGGACGTTGGCTGGATTGGCCAGCACGGTGTTCCTGATCGCTGTCGGATCATTGGCGAAACTGACAATGCCATCGCCGTCTGAGTCTCCAGCCCACAGTGCAACCAGAGTACCGGCACCAGTGCCATCGAGATCATAACGCTCGTTTCCGCTATAAACCGCCGTACCATTGCGCACATCAAGCGCGGCACTGGTGAAATCAACGGCTGACGCTGTAACACCGTCAAAAGCCAGGCTGGCCGCTGTGGTGACGCCAAGATGGTTGCGATGGGCCACTGTCACAAAGTAATTTCCTGCAGGAGCATTGAAGGTGACGGGGCTGACACCATCCACATCGACGATGGTTCCATCGCGCTGAACCAGCGCGGAGCGTGTAGCGACGACATCGGTTGCGGTGGAACGCAGTTCGAGGAAAACCCAGTCCACGATGGCATTGGGGCCTGTCACTGCAAGCACCGATGCCGCGATGGTTTCGCCGCCACCACCAAAAGCGTGTCTGAAGCCCAGGCCCGTATAGGGCTCCGTCAATGGGATGAGACCAAGCGCACGCAGATTATCCGCCATCAGGCCTGTGGCCGTATTGTATGCAGGCCCGCTCAGCAGCACACGCGCATCGACCTGAACCGGATTGGCGCAGCGCGCATCGGGATCATGGGCGCTGTTGAGATCAATAACAGGTGTTTCTCTTACTGCACCTGTGATGGCCACGGTCAGCGAAGTGGTACCCGAGCCACCCTGCGGCGTCACGATGGCACCCATCACGATAACATCAATGCCAGTATAAAAGAACGTATCTTGCAACGTCTGTCCTGTGGCCAGGCCCTGCAACGCCGGAAGGGCATTGTTGAGCACGTAGCTGTAGGTGCCATCTTGCTGGATGGTCAGCGTGCCATAGTCGCCCGTGATCGTCGTGCCGCCCGCTGCAACCACAACGGGCTGCCCGGAGGTATTCGCGATATCGAAGACACGGAGCTGATTGAGGGAATCAGGATCGCTGTCATTGGCAAGAACCGAACCTGTGGCTGCAATCGTCCTGTTGGACAGGATTGCATTGTCATCCGAGACTATGGTGGGGGGGCTGTTGACGGCATCAATGCGCGCATCTCTGAAATCGAGATCGGCAAGCAGTGGCGTTCCGGTGGCGGCATCGCGATCCGTATCCGGTAGATAACCTGTTGCTGCCGCCGGCAGCGGTATCTGTCCTTCATTGACCACGGAGCCGTCATTGGCATTGCCATCGATTGCGGTTTCAAAGACATCCTTCAGGCCATCGCCATCGGCGTCGGCGGCGTTGGCAGCGGGCTGGGCAACTCCAAGACCATTTTCGGCCCTGTCGCTGATGCCATCATTGTCGGAATCCGTGTCGATGTAATCAGCCGTGCCATCCCTGTCAGAATCGACTGGCGCAATAGAACCGACACCACCACCCGAGATCCTGTTGATTTCATAGACGTCATCAAGCCCGTTCCGGTTCGTATCGGTTAGGCCGGCACCCACACCGGAGGGTGCAACATAAGACAGTGTAGTCTGCGCTTCGATGTTATCGGTGATACCATCATTGTCTGAATCGATATCGAGATAATCAGCCAGACCATCTGTGTCCGTGTCCACGTAGGGCGCATTGACGATGATGTTGCCTTCATAACTGTTGAGGCGGACCTGCTGCTGGTTGATCAGCCCTCCGGTTGACGCACTCAGCCCGAAATAAGCGGTCGAAAGGCCACCAAGACGTGTGGTTGCAATGTTCTCTGTCAGCGATCCGACGGCGATACCATCAAAGCTCCATGCCAGGGTCTGGGTCGTGGCGTTCCAGCGCACAATGACATTGTGAAACCGCCCGTCTTCAATTTCTCCACCGGTGCCAATGACTGTTACCGCTGTATTCCCGATATTGGCGAAAGGATTTCCATTGCCTCCGACATCGGTGTCCCAAATCGAGGTATGGTCAAACTTTGCCAGCCCGGCACCAAAATTCAAACCTCCAATCGCGCCTTCATTTCCTCCGAAAAGCGTATTGTCAAAAGTGTCGAATTCAATGGCAATGCCATTGTCGATGCCCGCTGCTCCGATGCCCGCGCCGGCAATGCCAACAGCGGCTGCTCCGGCTGGATCATTGTGGAGAATGAATGCAATACCATCAGCCCCGCCAACCGGATATGTGGCACCAAACGGATTGCCGTTGAGACCGTTCGTATCGTTGTTCACGCCGAAGAACAGATCGTAGCTGAATTCAAAATCGCGGGTCAGATCGACCTTGAACTGTGACTGGACCGTGCCAGCCTGATTGTTGGTATTGGCCGTCAATTGAACCAGATCGGTATTGGTCGCACTGAAGGCTGCCGTTCCGGACGTGACGACAACGTCACGCAGGTTGATCGTGCCCCCTGTCAGCGCCGGTCCACCCTGTTCGACTGTGTCGAGGATGCCATCATTGTCATCATCGATATCGATGGTATCCAGGATACCGTCTCGATCAGTGTCGGTATCAATGCGTGTATCCCTGAAATCGAGATCGGCAAGCAGTGGCGTTCCCGTGGCGGCATCGCGATCCGCATCCGGCAGATACCCGGTCGTTGACGCCGGTAGCGGTGTCTGTCCTTCAGTGACCACAAAGCCGTCATTGGCATTGCCATCGATTGCTGTTTCAAAAACATCCTTCAGGCCATCGCCATCGGTGTCGGCAGCATTGGCCGCAGGTTGAGCCACGCCCAGACCATTTTCGGCCCTGTCGCTGATGCCATCATTGTCGGAATCCGTGTCGATGTAGTCAGCGACAGTCGTGCCGTCGGTATTGACAGGCGTCAGACCGATGCCGCCTGCCGTACCCAATGCGCCGGGATCATACACATCATCCAGACCGTCATTGTTGCTATCTGTCGTGGCAATGCCAACGCCTGATGGCGCGATGAAGCCCGTTGTGGTCTGTGCTTCGATGGTGTCGGTGATGCCGTCATCATCGGAATCAATGTCCCTGTAGTCCGCCTTGCCATCACCATCTGTGTCGCGAGAAGGGGCTGCTGCCTGGAGCTTGAACTCAATGCCGTCAGCACCAGAGCCATTCGGGCCTGTCTGATTGGTCGTCAACGTGAATGTGCTCACGCGGCCGTTGATGCGCAAGCTGCCGGCCGCCGTGCCGGTTGCATCGGCTTGTGTTGATTCCGTTAAAAAGCCTGGAGCGACGGGCAATCCCGCGCCTGCGTCACGCACTGTGGTGGACGATGTGCGGAAATCATCCGTCCCGGCAAGCTCGGTCCAGGTCAACCCGCCCTGAAGGGTGAAGGTCGCGCCATTGCCGATGGATCCATCCAATCCACCAAGGCGATCCAGATGCAGGATCGGGTTATCGACGAAGACAGCATTCCCGGCTGCATCCAGGAACGCGACAGTGAAGCTGTCACCCCAGTTTGCAACGCTCGACAAACTTGCTGTGTTTTCCAAGGCGGTTGACCAAAACCCTGCGCCTGCGGGATTGAACACATCGTTTGTAAAGGCGTTGGGAGAAACCTTGGTTATTCTTGCCGTGATGCCATTGCCAAGACTGGATGTGGCGATGTTTCCGGCGATGGTCCAGGTCCCGGTGGTGCCAACGGCATTCAACCCCTCCACAGTATCGAGGATGCCATCATTATCATCGTCGACATCAGTTGCATCGACGATCCCATCGATATCAAGGTCGTTCAGACCGGCTGGTGCAGCTGTCAAGGTTGCACTGGCCGTGGCCGTATGCCCCTGCAGATCGGTGACTTGATAGGTGAAATTCTCGGCTGCGGCGCCAACCTTGGTTGCGTTTATGGTGCCATCCGCCTGTAGCGTCAGCGTCGTGCCGGAGGCCAGGACCACGGGCACACCGGCAGTAATCGCAGAACCGTTGATCTGCGTGACAAACAGCGCATCAGCATCAACATCCGTGTCATTGGTCGTCAAATCAATGGTTGTCATACTGCCGACGGTGACGGCCAATGAATCGTTCACGGCGACCGGCGCTTCATTGATCTGGGTACGGATCGATGGATTGTCGATGAACATGTTCGCCGTGGAACCAAAGAACACAAACCGGAGCTCGTAGGTCCTGCCCTCCTGCAGGATCGGGAGCGTTGTCGGCGTGATCACAACGCTGTTTGCTGTTCCATCGATGATGATGTTTGTAGCCAGCGTAATACGCACATTTTCTGCAACATCGACAATATCAATACCCAGGCGCGCCGCTGTCGGATTTTCGCTACGCTGGTTGAATTGCAGCGCTGAAATACGAATGGCTTCCGCACCAACAACCAGTATCGAGCTGATGTAATCGCCGTTTGTGAGGGCCGCATCAATGGTTGTCGAGGTGGCATCAACGCCTGAGACCTGAAATGCTGTGGTGTTCCCGGCAAGGGTGACATTTGACAGCGTGACACCTGGTCCGCCGAGGATCGGACCCGCCGATGCCAGCCCGTTGCCTACTTCTGAAGCATTGGGTGTATTAGGGGGCGCATCACCAAACCATCCGGCTGCAACTGCAGAAGCGGTCCATAGCGTGTGATCATAATCGGCAGAGACAAGGCTGGTGGCTTCAATCGCACCGGTGGTGCTTTCCAATGTCCAGTCACCGCCAAGATCAGCAGCGCCGGTCAAATCTTCCGATGCAGCGACATCTGCGCCAGTGGCTGCGGAAAGCGCGGCAACGGCGCTGGCACCACGGCTGCCCGCTGCAAAATCGCAGCCATACAGCAACAGATCGGCATCCGCATCCAGAGCCGCGCGGATAACGGCGATTTCATCCGCATGTTTGCCGGCAATAGATGCTTCCGTCAGCTTGGTATCACCGAGATCCAGCGTACCGGAACGGCCATGGGAGACGATATGGATGGCGTCAATGCCAACGCGTCCGCTGAGCGTTGCTGCGATCTGCTCGACACCATCGCGGGAGGCATCCAGCAGATGTACCTCTGTTCCGGGCGGGAAAGCGGCAATGATCACATCTGCATCCGCGACGCGGTAATCGATGAAGACGATTTCCTGTCGCTGCGGTTCTTGCATCACACTGTCTTGCATGACTGGTTGATCTTGCAACACTGCGGCTTGTGGCAATGCGGTTGATTCATCGGCACCGGGAATATCCACGCATGCCGCACAATCAACAGGCTCCGCTTTCTGGTCCAGCGTCGCGTCAATCGCACCATCAAAGACCAGGCGCGGTTCAAGCGCTTCAATCATCGGGGCCATGGCTGGAATGGCGGCCATCTCTTGAACTGGCGAACCGGAAAGTCCCCTCGCTGCTTTGGTTTTGGCAGACCGGGCTGCGTTCTTTGTGGAAGAGCGTGATGTAGCCATGGGAATACTCCTGACGCTAGAGACAAATACAGTTCAGACGCCGCTTTCGCGGATGATGACGGAGACCGCCCGTTTCAAGGCGCGAAGGCCGAGACTTTCGGGAGCGGCGGCGATGTGGATTGTGCCGCGAATTGCCATGGGTGGTGGCAAACCTGCGGAACTGGAAATGAGCAGATAGGCGGCCGTGGCAGCAATGCTTTTGCCGGTACGGTCTGGAACAGACATTACATCTCCCCCGAGTTGGGCTGACAGGGCCACGGGTTCGATCGAGAGCGAGGGTGCAGCCGCACGGTGGGTCAAGGTGAGAGGGATTCTTGCGGCTTGCGGATTTTCAGAAACAAACACTGCGGATGCCGGTTCCTGCAATCGTTCCAGCGCTGCGGAACTGGCAAAACTTCGCGCGGAAAGTCCCTCCTCCGAGGCGATGAGAACCAGCCGTTCCTTGACCGAGACGACGCGGCCCGGATGGATATCGCGATCCATCTCAAGCACGGCGCCCGTCATCGGAGCACGGATCGTCAAGGCCGCCTGCTCTGCCAGAATGCCCGCGCGCTGGACCACAAGCGAGCGTTCCTCTTCCATCAGAATGCTGATCTGGCTGCGCTCTGTCGCATCAGCCGCCGAACGGGCAAGCCGTGCATGGACAAGCGCCAGGCGCGTCTCCACAAGAATGCGCTGATGCACCAGCGCTGGGGACGACAACCGCAGAAGAACATCATCCTGCTGAACGCGCTGACCCTGCCTGACATGGATGGATTCAATCACGGAAGGCGCAGCGGCATAGGCCCTTGCGACTCTCGCAGGCTCCAGCACCGCTTTCATACTGACATGGGTCGAGAGCGGCACCAGCAGCAGAATCAATCCTGCTGCAACGAGAGCAAGGCTTCGGCCCGCGGATCCCGTCCAGACGATGTCCTTGCGGCGATCACTCCAGACCTTGATCTCGTTACGGACCGGCTTGTAGATGAACCAGGCAATCTCAATGGCAAACAGCAGCACACCTGCCACTTTGAAAAAGGCGTGATAGACGACTAGGGCAATGCCAATGAAGAGCGACAGCCTGTAGAGCGCCGTGCCCACACCAAACAGGGCCAGCCAGCCCGGCCGCAAGCCGCTCAAGGTCTGGGGCAGGGCGTCGGTAAAGCCAAGCAGCCAGCGACGCAAATACCATTTCATCGCCTCAAAGCCACGATCATGCAGATTGGGAATGCGCAGCCAATCCGAGAGCAGGAAATAGCCATCGAAGCGCATGAACGGGCTCATGTTGATCAGCACGCTGGTGATCAGACTGCCGCTGGCCACGAAGAACGCGATGTTGCGAGCAAGGCCGTCTTGCAAGAACACCCAGAGACAAAGCGCCAGAACGGCGATGATCGCTTCGGCCATGATGCCGGCGGCAGCGATCATCATTCTTGGATGTCGCTCCCTCAGACGCCAGGCGTCGGTCACATCGGTATAGAAAAGTGGTGCGCCAAGAATGAGCAGAATACCGGCACTGGGGACCCTGCACCCATAGCGGCGGGCAAAATGTCCATGGCCGATTTCATGCCAGAGCTTCACCACAAGAATCGTCAGGCCAAGCCCCAGCAAGGTCTCGGCCTGGGTCAGGCTGCGGATAGCATCGGAAAACTCTGTCCATTGCCGGCTAACCAGATAGAGCGCCATCAGTGCAAGAACCGCGATCACCCATGCCATTGCGCGGGAAAACACAACCGCCAGGAATGGCTGGAGCCGGTCCAGCAAAGCCTCTGGCCGGATCAGCGGAATACGCAGCGAAATGTAATTGTGCAGAAGCCAGTTCAGACCGCGTTCCTTTGAACGCTCCACGGAACTGGCATGAAGTTTCCAGCCATCGCCCTGCTGGGTTTGCAGAAATCCGTTCTTCTGGGCGGTTTGAAGGATAGGCGGGATATTGGATGGCGGTATCGACGCACCACTGATGATTTCAGCCTGCTTCAGAAGCTCTGCCGGATTTGTGGCATGAAAGCCCGACATGCGGGACAAGACCTTGAGCACCGCCATGCTGATCTGATCAACCCGGAAATAACGGTGGTTGAGCGGATCATAGATGAGGCCACCCCCTTCATGATCGATGAACTGGAGATCGGATCGCAGCAGCGGAAGAGCAGTGGCTTCCCCCATGTCACACCCCTGCCCACTGACGGAAAGAGGAGATCGGACGCCGGAAAAGAAAGAGCCCGAGGGCGACCGGTTCACCACGGATATGTGCTGTTCCCCGCACACCCAGTTGCGGCTTCTGATCATCGGTGATGCGCGCATGAATGACAAAGGCCAGCCCCCGACCTTCGATGACACGCGGCTCATGATTGATGCGTGTCACTTCGGCAGCAACGGGGGACAAGGGCGCGCTATCCAGAAATGCGGAAACGCGCTGTCCGGGCACCATGGCAATGGCGTCTTCGATCGGCAGTTCAAGCTGCAATTCAATGCGGGCCGGATCGCCCAGTTCCATGATCCGCTCTCCGGTGGTGACGGGGCGACTTGCCCAGTCCCGGCGGTCGCCAAACAATGCGATCCCGGCCACGGGTGCCGTCACCCGGCTGCGGCGCAACTGATCAGCGGCGAAATCACGCTCGGTACGCTTGAGCGCAAACTCGGCCTCAACAATCGCCAGCTCACGCTTCGCATCAAGATTGGACAATGCCACAAGGCTGACGCGCTTGAAGCGAGCCTCCGCCACCAGCATTTCGCGCTCGGCGGATTCCGCCTTTGCAGCCAGTGCAATCTCGACAAAGCGCAGCAAGGGCGCGCCTGCCACAACCCGGTCATTGGGATTGACCAGAACATCCTCGATCACACCATCGATAGGTGCTGCGATAATCGTGGGATCTGTCGTCACCACCCGTGCTGGTGCGAGTGCTGTCAGCGGAACCGGAACGAGGCTGAGAATGCCCAGCACACAAAAAATCAAAAGACCTGCAAGCCAGCGATTGCGGCGCGTCATTGTCCAGCGCTGGCCGGGTTCGTGAAAGGCCCAGGCATGGGCCGTGGTATCCGCAAGACGCACCAGAAGCTTCAGTGCCGCATCTCGCCAGGGAAATGTGC
>JANNRX010000444.1:0-5656 GCA_031401875.1 Hyphomicrobiales bacterium
GCAAGGACAACAAGAACGGCTGGCCGTTCGATCTTTACCTCTCGCATGGTGCGGGCGCATACATCTGCGGCGAGGAAACGGCGCTGCTCGAAAGCCTCGAAGGCAAGAAGGGCATGCCGCGCATGAAGCCGCCTTTTCCGGCGAATATGGGGCTTTATGGCTGTCCGACGACGGTGAACAACGTCGAATCCATTGCAGTCGCAGGCACGATCCTGCGCCGTGGTGCGGGCTGGTTCAAGGCCATCGGAACCCCCAACAATCACGGCACCAAGCTGTTTTGCATCTCCGGCCATGTGAACACGCCCTGCAATGTGGAAGAGGCGCTGGGCCTCACGTTCCGCGAACTGATCGACAAGCATTGTGGCGGTGTGCGCGGCGGCTGGGACAATCTGAAAGCCGTCATTCCCGGTGGCTCATCGGTGCGCATGGTTCCTGCCGAGCAAATCATCGATACACCGATGGATTTCGATTCGCTCTCGAAGCTCAAATCAGGCCTTGGCACGGCGGCGGTGATCGTCATGGACAAATCCACCGATATCATCCGCGCCATTGCTCGTATCAGCTATTTCTACAAGCATGAAAGCTGTGGCCAGTGCACGCCCTGCCGCGAAGGCACGGGCTGGATGTGGCGCGTGCTGACGCGAATGGCTGAGGGACGCGCGCAAAAGCGCGAGATCGATATGCTGCTGGATGTAACCAAACAAGTCGAAGGACATACGATCTGCGCGCTTGGCGATGCGGCGGCATGGCCAGTCCAAGGCTTGATTGCACATTTCCGCCATGAGATTGAGGCTCGGATCGACCAGTATGCGGCAAACCCGCATAGTGATCCGGTCAAGATGATGATGGCGGCGGAGTAGGTGTAATGCAGCCCAAAGGAATGCACCTCGCAGAACTCAACATCGGCCGCCTTCTTGCGCCGACGGATGATCCGCGTGTGGCCGATTTCATGAATGCACTGGACAAGGTCAATGGTCTTGGCAAGCGCATGCCAGGCTTTGTGTGGATGATGGAGGGTTCGGGGGAACCTGGAACCGGCAACACCGATGTCAAACTGGACGGCGATCCTCAATTCGTGTCGAATCTGACCGTCTGGGAAGATGCGGCGACGCTTGAGAACTTCGTCTGGAATACTGTGCACCGCCAATTCTATCAGCGGCGGGCCGAGTGGTTCGAGGTGCTTGGCAGGATGCATTTCGTCATGTGGTGGGTCCCAGTCGGGCATCGGCCCACAATCGACGAGGCCCGTGCAAGGCTGGTGCATCTTGAAAATCATGGTGATAGCGAACACGCTTTCGGCTGGACCTATCTGCAGGAGGCGAGGCTTTGGCAGTCGCGCGGATGCACACATATGGCGGCAGAATGATATTCGGGTCTGGGCGGCATATCAGGAGCGAGAACATGAAGATGGTCTTGAGAACATTGGGAATTCTGACAGGCTTTTCGGGCCTTGCAGCGTGTTCGGGGGGGGCGACGACATTTTTCCAGCCGTTTGGAAATCCTCTGCCTCCCGCAAGAGTCAGCTCCGTTGGCGTGTCCATTCCGCCGCAACTGCCAGTGGTCACGCAGCCTGCGTCGGGCGGAAGACCATCCGTCGTGATTAATGCGGCTCCCACACGTGTGCAGCAGGCGATCATCGCCCGGGCAAAATCACGGGGAACCACGGTTCTTGGGGCCAACAGCACGGGTGTGACACTGGAAGTGCCCTTGCGCGCCTCTTCCCAGATTGTCACGGAACAATGCGGTGCCCACAGGCCGGACCGCACGTTGCGTGTCTATCTTGAGACCTCACCGAATGGGCCCGGAACGACTGTTTCCGAGGATCGCTTTGTGATTGATGGCGGGGCATCCACCTGCCAGTTGCAACTCACACAGACCGATATTGACGATGCCAACAGGTCGCTTGGCGAACTCAAGACACAATCGGAAGCGCCACGGGTTGCTTCCGCAGGTAGGCCGGTTGACCCTCCGGGGGGGCTGACTCCCGTTAACGCGGGGAGACCCGTCGTGCCGTTGCGATAGGAATCACAAGGGATGACCAAGCTTCTCATCGATGGCATCGAGGTTGATGTACCGGCGCATTACACCGTTCTGCAGGCTTGCGAGGCGGCAGGCGCTGAAGTGCCCCGGTTCTGCTTCCATGAGCGGCTTTCCGTGGCTGGCAATTGCCGCATGTGCCTTGTCGAGGTGAAGGGCGGACCGCCAAAACCGCAGGCTTCGTGTGCGATTGGCGTGCGTGATCTGCGTCCCGGCCCGAATGGCGAACCGCCGGTTATCTCCACAAAATCTCCGATGGTGAAGAAAGCCCGCGAGGGCGTCATGGAATTCCTGTTGATCAATCACCCGCTGGATTGCCCGATCTGCGATCAGGGCGGGGAGTGCGACCTTCAGGATCAGGCCATGGCGTACGGTGTCGATAAATCCCGTTATGCCGAGAACAAGCGCGCCGTCGAGGACAAGAACATCGGCCCATTGGTGAAAACCACCATGACGCGCTGCATTCATTGCACCCGCTGTGTGCGTTTCACGCAGGAAGTGGCAGGCGTTGGCGATCTTGGTGCCATCGGGCGTGGCGAAGACATGGAGATCACCACCTATCTTGAAGCTGGAATGGCCTCCGAGATGCAGGGCAATATCGTCGACCTCTGCCCTGTCGGCGCTTTGACATCGAAACCCTATCAGAACCGTTCGCGCCCGTGGGAACTGTCGAAGACAGAATCCATCGACATCATGGATGCGCTGGGCTCGAACATCCGGGTTGATTCCCGTGGCAAGGAGGTGCTTCGCATCCTTCCCCGCGTGAACGAGGCAATCAACGAGGAGTGGATTTCTGACAAGACCCGTCATGTGGTTGATGGCTTGAAGACACAACGCCTCGACAGACCCTATATTCGCGAGAATGGACGCTTGCGCGTAGCGAGCTGGCAGGAGGCGTTTGCCGCTATCGCCAAGCGGGTCAAGGCGGCAAAGCCTGCTGGCATCGGGGCTATCGGCGGCGCCTTGGCGGCCGTCGAAGATCTTTTTGCCGTGAAGACTTTGCTGAATGCTTTGGGCTCGCAAAACACGGATATGCAGGGCAGGGGTGGTCTTGATCCTGCCTATGGCCGCGCTTCATACCTCTTCAACAGCACGATTGAGGGCATAGAAGCAGCGGATGCGATCATGATCATCGGTTCCAATCCGCGTCGTGAAGCGCCTGTGCTGAATGCGCGCATTCGCAAGCGCTCCCTGATGGGCGGGTTGTTGCTGGGCGTTGTCGGCGCAAAAGTCGATTTGACCTATGATTACAACCATCTTGGCGCTGATCCTGCGGCACTTTTGAAGTTTGCCACGCATGCACCGGCCAAAAAAGACAAGCCGATGCTGATCATGGGTGCAGGCGCATTCGACCGCCCTGACGGTGCGGCTGTGATGGCGACCGCCGCTCAGGCCGCGCTTGCGCTGGGTGTCGTCAAGGATGGCTGGAACGGCTTCAATATCCTCCATAGTGCCGCCAGCATGGTGGGGGCTCTCGATATCGGATTCGTGCCAGGCAAAGTGGGGCGTGATCTTGCGTCCATGCTGAAAGGTGGCATGGATGTGCTCTTCAATCTTGGTGCTGATGAAATCGACATTCCTGCCGGTGCTTTCGTTATCTATCAGGGCACGCATGGTGACCGGGGCGCGCATCGTGCCGATGTCATTCTTCCCGGTGCCGCCTACACCGAGAAATCCGCGACCTATGTCAATACTGAAGGCCGCCCGCAGATGACCAACCGCGCTGTGTTTCCGCCAGGCGAAGCGCGTGAGGACTGGGCCATCATCCGCGCCCTTTCCGAGACACTGGGTACAACCCTGCCGTTTGACAATCTCCAGCAGTTGCGAACAGGTCTTTACAAGGCAGTTCCGCATCTGGCAGCTATCGACCAGATCACAACTGCTGATCCTGCGGCTGTCACAAAACGCGCGAAGGGCAATGCTAAACTAAGCGATGTGCCGTTTACAGAAACAGTGCCAGATTTTTACCTGACCAACCCGATTGCCCGTGCCTCGGCAACACTTGCGGAGTGCTCGGCCCTGGCAAGAGGCGCAGTCCCAATGGCGGCGGAGTGAGGCTATCATGACGCTTCCTGAAATCCTCTGGCTTGTCGCCATCATCCTGCTCAAGAGTGTGGTGCTGATCTCTGCCCTCCTGATTTTCGTGGCTTATATTCTTTATGCCGATCGCAAGATCTGGGCGGCTGTGCAGCTCAGGCGCGGTCCGAATGTGGTTGGCCCCTGGGGCTTGCTGCAATCCTTTGCGGATCTTCTCAAGTTTGCGCTGAAGGAGCCGGTAATTCCTGCTGGCGCCAACAAGGGCGTGTTCCTGCTCGCACCCTTTGTCACGGCAGTGCTGGCGCTGTCGGCCTGGGCCGTTGTGCCGGTCAGCGAAGGCTGGGCCATTGCGGATATCAATGTCGGCATTCTTTATATCTTCGCCGTGTCGTCGCTCGGCGTTTATGGCGTGATCATGGGCGGCTGGGCTTCGAATTCGAAATATCCGTTTCTCGGCGCACTGCGCTCTGCTGCTCAGATGGTCTCTTACGAGGTGAGTCTGGGTTTCGTGATCATCTGTGTGCTGATGATCGTGGGGTCGCTGAACCTGACTGATATTGTGCTGGCACAGAAAACCCATGGCCTTGCCACAGCGCTTGGCGTTCCCTGGCTGACGATTCTGAACTGGTACTGGCTGCCGCTGTTTCCGATGATGGTGATTTTCTTCATCTCGGCCTTGGCAGAAACCAACCGTCCGCCCTTCGACCTGCCAGAGGCAGAATCCGAACTCGTGGCGGGGTTCATGTCCGAATATGGCTCAACGCCTTACATGATGTTCATGCTGGGCGAATACGTGGCCATCGTGACGATGTGCGCATTGACCACAATCCTGTTCCTGGGCGGCTGGACATCCCCTGTTGATCTGCCGCCCTTCACCTGGATTCCCGGTGTCGTGTGGTTTGTGCTCAAGGTCTGTTTCGTGTTTTTCTTCTTTGCGATGGTGAAAGCCTTCGTGCCGCGCTACCGTTACGATCAGTTGATGCGTCTGGGCTGGAAGGTTTTCCTGCCAATTTCGCTGTTTTCCGTCGTGGTTGTCGCTTTTGTTCTGCAAATCACCGGCTGGGCCGGTGTTGCCATTCAGGGCTGAGGAGGGTCGTCATGTCACTCGCGCAAGCCGCCAAGGGCCTTCTGCTCAAGGAGTTCGTCTCGGCATTCTTTTTATCGATGCGTTATTTCTTCAAGCCCAAAGCCACGATCAATTATCCGTTCGAGCGTGGCCAGCTCAGCCCGCGTTTTCGCGGCGAGCATGCCTTGCGCCGCTATCCCAACGGCGAAGAGCGCTGCATCGCCTGCAAGCTTTGCGAAGCCATCTGTCCGGCGCAGGCCATTACCATCGAGGCAGGCCCCCGTGGCAATGATGGCACGCGCCGCACCACACGCTATGATATCGACATGACGAAATGCATCTATTGCGGCTTCTGCCAGGAAGCCTGTCCGGTGGATGCCATTGTCGAGGGACCGAATTACGCCTTCGCTGCCGAAACGCGCGAGGAGCTTTTCTACGACAAGGATAAATTGCTGGAGAACGGCGCGCGCTGGGAGCGGGAAATTGCTCGCAACATCGCGGCAGATGCGCCGTACC
>JANNRX010000445.1:0-5145 GCA_031401875.1 Hyphomicrobiales bacterium
GCAGCGTGTAATACGGCCCTTTGCCCACGTGCAGATCATCCATGCGTTCGATAATGCGAGGATGAGGCGCTTCGATCACGACAAACACGCCCGGTGCAACGCCCTTGGCGATGGAATAATCCACCACGCCCTTGCGCGAGAGCAGCCCGCCTTCCGCCTGTGGCCTGAAGTAATCCTGTAACGCACCAAGCGGTGCATTGGGGCCATGCATGCCCGGAACATCGGGGATCAGCCCGGCTGCATTGGCAATACAGGTCATTTCAACCGCAGTCTTCGAGCCATCGACGAACTCCACCAGCATGCGCGGGTTCATGTTGCGGGCCGCAGCTTCCGCACGGTAATCCTCCGGCATGGCATCAGTCCTGAATGGATTGTTCTTGCCCTTGCCCGCCGCCACGATGCCATAACCCAGTGTCCGGGCGAAACGGATCAGCTCCATTGTCGAGGATGGCTCATCGCCTGCGCCGACAGTATAGACCACGCCCTTGCGTCGGGCCTGAGCTGCAAGCCACGCACCGATGGTGACATCAGCCTCTACATTCATCATCACCATATGCTTGCCCGCTGCAATGGCGGAGATCGCCACTTCAGCGCCCGCATTCGGGCGGCCTGTGGCATCGATGATCACATCGACCTCAGGCAAGGTGCAGACCAGTTCAATGCTGTCCATGGCGGCAAGTTCACCGCGCCGGATCGCCTGCCGCGCTTCGCTCAGGGTCCAAACGATGCAGGGTTTATGATGGGTATTCCCTCTCGCAACGGCTGCGGCAACATTCTCAGGCCGCGTTGCTGCAACAGCAACGACGATAATACCTTGCATCAGGCTGGTCTGGACCAGGATGTCGGTCCCCATCTGGCCGCAACCGATAAGGCCGATGCGGACCGGCTTTCCCCGGCGATGGCGAAGCTGGAGGGCCTCTTCAAGCGAAGGGCGGAGAGATGATCTGGTTTTCACGGGGTGCAAACTGTCCGAAGCTGATGCATGCTTCTTCCAGTTTAGCGGCGGGCTGGCAACCCACCTTTCATATCAAGCAGTGCATTGGCTTGAAGGTTGGGTAGGCGCTTGTGTTGTCATTCCCGACGGTCCGCAGGACCGAGCGGGAATCCATCTTCCCTTGCAGACTTGCGGATAATGGATTCCCGCTCCTGCGCTGCGCTTCGGTCGGGAATGACAAGAGAAGGAGGCAATTGCGCTTATTGAAGCCATTGCCGTATCATGTCACGCATCATCCATAGCCACCAGACTGGCATTCCCCCCCGCCGCTGCCGTATTGATTGACACGACCTGCTCATTGGCAAAGCGCATCAGGTAATGCGGCCCGCCCGCCTTGGGGCCCGTGCCCGACAATCCGGAACCACCAAATGGCTGGGTTCCCACAACAGCACCGATCATATTGCGGTTCACATAGAGGTTTCCGGCTGAAGTCCTGGCCTCCACCAGCTTCACGGTCTCGTCGATGCGCGTATGCAGGCCGCCGGTCAGACCGAAGCCTGTCTCTGCAATCGCATCAAGTACCGCTTCAATACCGCGTTTACGGTCACCCGCGCGCCAGCGCACGACATGCAGTATTGGCCCGAAGACCTCCTCCTTGAGATCACTGATCCAGGGCAGCTCGAAAATATGCGGTGCAACGAAATGCCCGTTCGTCGGGGCCTCTCCCGCAAGATGCGTTTTCGCGCTCTGCTTCATCAAGGCAATATGAGCATCAAGCTTGGCCTTCGCCTCCGTATCAATCACCGGGCCGATATGCACAGAAAGATCCGCTGGATCGCCGAGCTTGAGCTCCATCGCTGCTCCCGTGATCATCTCGATCATCTTGTCAGCCACATGCTCTTCAACACAGAGCAGACGCAGCGCCGAGCAGCGCTGCCCGGCGGAGCGGAACGCGCTCATCACCACATCATCCGCAACCTGTTCCGGCAATGCGGTACCGTCCACCATCATGGCATTGATGCCGCCAGTCTCGGCAATCAGCGGCACGATGGGACCATCTTTGGCTGCCAGCGCCCGGTTGATCAGCCGCGCCACCTCCGTTGACCCTGTGAAAGCCACACCCGCAACATGGGGATGCGCCACAAGGGCTGCGCCAATACGTCCGTCCCCCACCGCGATCTGAAGCACATCACCTGGAATGCCAGCCTCATGCAACAATGCCACTGCCACAAGCGCAATCTGCGGCGTCTGTTCGGCAGGTTTGGCGATCACGCAATTGCCTGCCACCAGCGCCGCCGCGACTTGCCCAAGAAAGATCGCGAGCGGAAAGTTCCACGGGCTGATGCAGACGAAGCTCCCACGCCCGCGCAGGCGAAGCCGGTTCTCCTCACCGGTCGGTCCCGGCAGAAGAACGCCGTCGGCATGAAAATGCTTGCGCGCCTGCGCCGCATAATAACGGCAGAAATCCATTGCCTCGCGCAGTTCGGCAATCGCATCATCCAGAGTCTTGAAGGCTTCGGACTGGAGCAGCACCAGAAATGGCCCACGCCGCGCTTCCAGCAAATCCGCCATGCGATCAAGACATGCTGCACGCGTCACAACCGGCGTTGCGTTCCATGACCGGAAGGCAGAGGCAGCAACCTTGAAATGTTGGTCCGCAGAAAGGGTTTCGGCATGTCTCCGGGAGGATGGAATCATCTCTTTCAACAGCGCCTGAACGCTTCCCGCGTGGCCCAGCTCCACTCCAACCGAGTTTCGCCGTTCAGCGCCATACAATGCCGATGGCATCGGCAATCTGGGATGGCGCGCCTTCGCTGCCTCCCCGATCATCTGATGCGGACGAAGCAGCAATTTCGCCACAGGCACATCGGGATCCGCCGAAGCTGAGACGAAAGAGGTGTTGGCGCCGTTTTCCAGAAGCCTGCGTACGAGATAGGCCAACAGATCCTTGTGACCGCCGACCGGTGCATAGGTGCGGCAGGCCACGCCCTTCGTGCTTTCCAGCAAACGGTCGTATAGCGCTTCTCCCATGCCGTGCAGACGCTGAAATTCGAAACCCTCGGGCTTTCCAGGCTGTTTCAGATTTGCCCGCTCCAGAATGGCCGCTACAGTCAGCGCGTTATGGGTCGCAAACTGCGGGTATAGTCTGGGCCGCGCCTTGAGCAGGCGCTCGGCGCAAGCCATGTAGTTGAGGTCTGTCATCGCCTTGCGGGTCCAGACGGGATAATCCGCAAGCCCGCGTTCCTGTGCGCGCTTCACCTCCGTATCCCAGTAAGCACCCTTGACGAGACGCACCATGAAACGGCGGTTGAGCGTTGCCGCCAGTTGATCCATCCAGTCGATCACCGCCATGGCGCGCTTCTGATAGGACTGGATGGCAATGCCAAAGCCATCCCAGTCGGCAAGCGCGGGATCGGCAGCCACAGCCGCGATCACATCAAGGGAAAGTTCAAGCCGGTCAGCCTCTTCCGCATCCACCGTGAAATTGAGATCGAAGGCTTTCGCCTGCTGCGCGAGATCGACAACCAGCGGCACAAGCTCCTTCAGGACGCGCTCACGCGACAACGCCTCATAGCGTGGATGCAGGGCGGAGAGCTTCACGGAGATGCCGGGGCGATCAGGCAGCGGCTGATTGCCAGCGGCAAGCCCGATGGCCTTGATAGCATCGGCATAGCTCTTGAAATAGCGCCGCGCATCGGCGGCGGTGCGCGCCCCCTCGCCCAGCATGTCGAAGGAATAGCGAAACAGACGCGCATCACCGGAGGCCGCCCGCTTCAGCGCATCCGCAATGGTCTCCCCCAGCACGAAATGGTTGCCCATGATGCGCATGGCCTGCCGTGTTGCGACCCGCACGGTGGGCAGGCCAATGCGCTTGGCAAGGCTCTGGAGGATGCCGGTGGGCTCCTCTCCGGGCTGTATGATGCGTGCCGTGATGCCCAGCGCCCAGGCGGAGGCATTGACGAGCAACGCATCAGAACGGCTTTCGTGATGGGCAAAATCCCCCTGCCCCAACTTGTCTTCGATCAGCGCATCGGCTGTTGCCGCGTCAGGCACGCGCAGCAAGGCTTCCGCCAGCACCATCAGCGCAAGACCTTCCTTGGTCGAGAGTGAATATTCCCGCAGCACTTCCTCGATGCCGCCAAAGCCCGATGATTGTGCACGGATTGCATGGACAAGATCGCTGGCCTGCACGTCGATCCTTGCCTCGCGATGGGCGTCAAGTGCAGCATCTGCCAGCAATGGACCGGCAAGCACAGCATCATCAGGTGCATACGGCGGGCGAAACGGCGGGATCTGCTTCATTTCTGCTTTCCTGATTAGTGAATCACAGTTTATCGCGTATATTTCCGCATTTCGAGCGTTGTTTCAGCAATGTAATAGAGATATATCCCGATAAATATCAGTTTTTCAGGGAATTACGCATGACCGAACTGGATCGCCTCGACCGCCGTATTCTCAAGTTTCTGCAGGAGGATGGTCGCATCTCCAATGTGGAACTGGCGGACAAGGTCGGCCTGTCGCCAACGGCAACAGCGGAACGCGTCAAGCGCATGCAGAAGGAAAAAGTCATCCGCGGCTATGGCGCGAAGCTTGATCCCAGCAAGCTTGGACGTTCGTTCCTTGTCTTCATCGAAGTGACGCTCGACAAGACCACCTCGGATGTCTTCGAGAAATTCGGCGCAGCCGTCCAGCGCGCGCCGGATGTGCTGGAATGCCATCTGGTGGCCGGGGGCTTTGATTATCTGGTCAAAACCCGCGTCTCGGATATGGCCGCTTACCGGACATTGCTCGGCGATACGATCCTGTCACTGCCAGGTGTGAAGGAAACCCGCAGTTACGCCGTGATGGAAGAGGTGAAAAGCGAGGCACCTCTGCCGGTATGAGTATGAGTGCCTGCTCCTAAAATTTGTATTTGATACCGGCATTGATGAAGGGCTGTGATCTCACTTTCACAAAGGTTCCCTGCTGGATCACAGCAAGGCTCTTGGTAAAGCCCGCACCGATATTCCAGTGCCAGTGCTCATCCGCGCGATATTCAAAATCGACGCTGACCGTAAAATCACGCGCCCCTGCTTTGGGCTGCACAAAAGGACGCGAACGCGAAGCAACAGAATTGGGCGGAACGGAAAAGCTGTTCCTCATATAGGCTCCGTCACCGAAGGACGCACCTGTCGCAAAGGTTGTTGACCATTTCTGTGTCAGCGGCAGGC
>JANNRX010000446.1:0-1566 GCA_031401875.1 Hyphomicrobiales bacterium
GCATCCGGCAGGTTCTGGCTGATCCGGCGCAGGAAACCCCCAAACCCGGCGATCCGCTGTTTCAGCGCACCAGCTTTGATATCATCACGCGGCCACGAGACGGCCTGAATGCCGCCATCATCGATGATAACGGTATGCCCGACTTCCAGCGGCACAAGAATCTCGGGATGCGGCAGATAAACGCGTGTGCTGTCACCGGGGTCCGGATTGCTGTCCAGCACGAAACGCTGGCCATTTTGCAGCATGGCCGAGCCATCCCTGAAGGTTCCCACACGCAGCTTTGGCCCTTGCAGATCAGCCAGGATACCAACCGGGCGGCCCACACGCGCTTCCAGCGCGCGCAACTGAAGCACGCGCGCTTTGAGCACTTCATGGGAGGAGTGGCTCATGTTGATGCGGAACACATCCACTCCTGCCATAAACAGCTTTTCGACCATGGCATCATCCTGCGATGCCGGTCCCAATGTCGCCAGAACCTTGGTTCTTCTCAGCCGCCTCATCGTGATTGTCCTGTATTCCGGTTGGAATCCGTGAACTGCACGGTCCAGTTTTTCTGCTCGCCCGTATCGATTTCGAAGAACCCGGTGCGCTCGAAGCCGCGCGCCAGGCAATTCTCGATGCCGCGCACTGTGAATTCCCGTTCGCGGGTGCACAGATAAGAGCGCCCGCCCCATTCTCCGCCCCGGTCATAATCAACGCCGTGGATGTAGTAGTATTTGAAATTCAGATCGCCTTTGAGAACCGCTTCGCAGGCATTGGCCCTGAGATTGAACCAACCCTCCGTCAACCAGCCCTGCGTATCCCGATAGCCGACAGCAACGCCAACCTTGCTGCTGGTCATATTGCATATGCGCAGATCGGCATGCGCTTTGGGCGCAAGCATGGCGTTGATAATCACCATTGCGAGGCTTGCTAAAACCAGTCTGGCAATTCTGTGCATCACTTTCGGCGGGGGCATGGTTCTCGTCATTACGGGTTCACCACGATGGCGCGCAAATCATTGGCGTTGGTTAGCGTTGGGCCTGTTTGCACAAGATCGCCAAGGGCCGCAAAAAACGGCGTGGAGTTGTTGTTGCCAAGAAAGGCTGCGGGATCAAGCCCAAGACGAGCGCCTCGCGACAGGGTTGTCTCGTCAATGATGGCTCCAGCAGGATCAGACAGGTCGCCGCTGCCGCCGTCCGTTCCGTCGGTATCGGCGGCAAGGGCCGCAATGCCTGTCGTGCCAGCGAGGGCGAGTGCAAGCGCAAGGGCATATTCCTGATTGGGCCCTCCGGCACCTTCGGCCTTGAGTGTCACGGTCAGTTCCCCTCCCGACAGAATGATAGCACGCCTGCCCGCGGTTTTCATGTCCAACGCCAGCTTTGCATGCGCGCTTGCCACATCCCGCGCTTCACCCTCGATATCGGCTCCGAGCGAATGGACGTCATATCCCCATGCTTTGGCAGTCATGATGGCGGCATTCAGGCCGTCTCGTGGCCGCGTGATGATATCAAAGCTGGTGCGCTGAAACAGCGGATCGCCGGGTTTGGGGGTTTCCTGCGCCGGATCAGCCAGAACCTGCCGGAT
>JANNRX010000447.1:0-2155 GCA_031401875.1 Hyphomicrobiales bacterium
ATCGGATTCCCAGGAATCGATGCAATCGCCGCACTCGCCCTATTCGCTCTCTTTTCACACGACATCTCGCGGAAAAGACTTCCCCGATTGCCCATTCCTATTGTAACGTGAAGGAACCCACCTGATCTTCTCTCCCCTCCCGTTCTGTGGAGTCCTCACACCATGCTTCCCACAATACCTCACCGCGATCGCGGATTTGTCGGTCGAACTGCGGCACTCGTTGTGGTGTCGGCACTCCTGCTGTATGTCCCGTATCCGTCTGCCGACGCAGCCCCACCCCCCCCACCGGCTGCCGAGTTCGCGGAGCCACAATCGCCACCCAAGCCCCAACCGTTCCCCGTAACGCTCGTCGATCAAGGGAAGTTCAACCCCGCGCTCAAAGGCTACTTCCTGCCCGAAGGCTTTCGCCTCGAAGTGGTGATCGCCGAACCCGACACAATTAACCCCGTCGGCATGACGTTTGGCCCCGACGGAACGCTGTTTGTGATGGAATGGCGGCCCGACCCGGTCACGGGCGATAAGTGGTTCGAGGTCAAGGAAACCTTTCGCTATCGGGACGGCTCCACCAAACAAGTCGCCACGATGAAGAAATTCACCACCGACCTGGTAAAGCAATATCGCTTCAACGCCGCGACAGGCAAGTTCGGGCCGCCGAAGGTCATCATCTCCGAGGAGTTGCCCTCCAGCATTCTGTACCACGATGGGTGGTTGTATGTGACAGGGCGTGGCACCGTGCGGCGGTGGCGGCAAGGCCCTCCCGGTGCCATCGTGGGCGCACCCACCCGCCCCACCATGCCGGACGACCCCTGGAACGTGCGCGAAACGATCGCACAGGGCTTTTGTGGCTTTCACCACCATCAGGTGTCGGGCCTGAGCATCGGTAACGACGGATTGCTCTACATCACCAGCGGCGACGACGACAACTTCGCGGAAGGTTCGGATGGCTCCCGAGCCACGGTGTTGCGAACGGGCGCGGTCTTCCGCTGCCAGCCCGATGGCTCCAAGCTCGAAACCTTCTCCCTCGGTTACCGCAACCCATACCGCGACCTGGCCCACGACGACAAATTCAACTGGTTCCACACGGACAACGACAACGAAGACGGCAGCCGCTTCATGGGCTGTCGGATCATGCACGTCGCGGAAGGGAGCGACTTTGGCTGGCGGTTAAAAGAAGGGGCACGTTGCTGCCGCCCGGATATCACGCGAGGAGCTGTGGCGGGCGAACTGCCCGGCAAGGTGCCGCCGATGATTAAGACGGGCCGTGGCTCACCGGCTGGCATGCTCATCTATCACGATACCCACATCCCTGAGCAGTATTGCGGCCTCATGTACTACCCGGATGTGTACCGGAAACTGGTGCGTGCGTACAAAACCGCACCGGACGGCTCGACGTTCCGGATCACGCACGAGTTGGAGTTCTTCAAGAGCGACGATCCACTCTTTCGCCCTTGTCAGATGATTACCGGCCCGGACGGCGCCATTTACGTTTGCGACTGGCGAACCGACTCCGGCGGCGCAGGGAAGCTCTCGGGCGATGGCGTGCATGGCCGCATTTATCGCATTACCTGGGCCGGCACGCCACAATCGCCCGCACTGCCACTACGGGGGATGAATAGCTGGGCGAAGATCGCCGGATTGCCCGACGATGCACTCCTGGCCGCGCTCAGTTCCCCGGACCTCACCGACCGGGTGGAAGCCCGCAAGGAACTCGTCCGCCGCGGTGCCAAGAGCCGCGACCTTGTGATGAAGCGATTCGTCTCGGGGGGTGTCGATGGCAGCGCTCGGCTCCCCGCGTTGGGCGTATTGCTCGCGCACTGGAACGCCGACGTGGAAGACTTATTCCGCCTCCTCTTGAACGACGAATCGCCGGATGTTCGCCGGATCGCAGCCGAGGGGTTAGGCGCGAACTCCCAACCCAAGGATGCTCGGGTATTTGAGGCACTCGTGAAGACGCTCGCAGACACCGACCCCGCTGTGCGTCGCGCCGGCGCGCTGGCGATCGGCCGACTGGGCACGGATGGTTCCGCCGACACTCTGGTGAACGCGATCCGCTTCGACCAGAACGCCGATGCGTATTTGCGTGATGCTTATATTCGTGGCCTGGAACGCCTGGGGCAACCGGGCATTGATGCACTGCTGGCACTGGCGGCCACGG
>JANNRX010000448.1:0-3535 GCA_031401875.1 Hyphomicrobiales bacterium
CTGGCCTTCGGTTCACTGGTCGATGAAGGGCACCGTGTGCGCCTGTCGGGCCAGGATTCCGAGCGCGGCACTTTCAGTTCGCGCCATTCCGTCCTCACCGATCAGGAGACAGAAGCGCGCTACAAGCCGCTCAACTTTATCCGCGAAGGGCAAGGACAGTACGAGGTCATCAACTCGATGCTTTCCGAAGAGGCCGTGCTTGGCTTCGAATACGGCTACAGCCTGTCCGAGCCGAACGCGCTGACGCTCTGGGAGGCTCAGTTCGGGGACTTTGCCAATGGCGCGCAGGTTCTGTTCGACCAGTTCATCTCGTCGGGCGAGCGTAAATGGCTGCGCATGTCTGGCCTCGTCTGCCTGCTGCCGCACGGCTATGAGGGCCAGGGACCGGAGCATTCGTCGGCGCGCCTTGAGCGTTTCCTCCAGATGTGCGCGGAAGACAACATGCAGGTTGCCAATTGCACGACGCCTGCCAATTATTTCCATATCCTGCGCCGCCAGCTCAAGCGGGAGTTCCGCAAGCCGTTGATCCTAATGACGCCGAAATCTCTGCTGCGCCACCCCAGGTGCAAATCTGTGCTGGCGGAATTCGGCCCGGAAAGCGCCTTCCAGCGTTGGTATCACGATGATGCCGAGCGCCTTCCAGGCAGCCCGGTCAAGCTCGCCAAGGACGGCAAGATCCGCCGTGTCGTGCTCTGTTCGGGCAAGGTCTATTTCGACCTTCTGGACGAGCGCGAGAAGCGTGGGCTGGATGATGTTTATCTGCTACGCGTCGAACAGCTTTATCCGTTTCCACTGAAGTCTCTGGCGCAGGAGCTTTCGCGCTTCAAGAATGCTGATGTGGTGTGGTGCCAGGAAGAGCCCAAGAACATGGGCTCCTGGAGCTTTGTCGAGCCCTATCTCGAATGGGTCCTGAGCCAGGCTGGCATCAAGGCGAAGCGCCCGCGCTATATCGGCCGCGCCGCTGCGGCTGCCACGGCAACAGGTCTCATGTCGCGCCATCAGGAACAGCTCAGGGCGTTCCTGGAGGAAGCTTTCTCGGCCTGAAATGAAGACATTAAGAGGATATTGACATGACCGAGATCCGCGTGCCCACCCTGGGCGAATCCGTTTCCGAAGCCACCATCGGCAAGTGGTTCAAGAAGCCTGGCGAGGCCGTGAAGAAGGACGAGCCTCTCCTGGAGCTTGAAACCGACAAGGTGACGCTTGAGGTGAATGCGCCTGAATCAGGTGTCCTTGCTGAAATCGTTGCGGCCGATGGCGCGACGGTCGGCGTTGGCGCCCTGCTTGGCCAGATCACGGCAGGTGCTGCGGGCGCTGCTGCACCTGTTGCATCTGCTTCACCTGCCGCTGCGGGCAAGGCCGCGCCTGCCATGCCTGGCAACGCCGAAGCCATTCCGGCCGCTGGTCAGGCCCCGATCCAAGCCAAAACTGGCCCGACGACAGCGATGCCGCCTGCTCCATCCGCCGCCAAAATGATGGCCGAGACGGGTATCTCCGTAGAAGCAGGTTCCGGCAAGCGCGGACAGGTCTTGAAGGAAGATGTGCTCGCCGCCATCGAGAAAGGGCCTGCCGCTGTTCCGGCCGCCGCGCCTGCGGCACCCCGTGCGCCGGTTGCCACCGATGATGCCTCACGCGAAGAACGCGTCAAGATGACCAAGCTGCGCCAGACCATCGCGCGCCGCCTCAAGGACGCGCAGAATACCGCCGCCATGCTCACGACGTTCAATGAGGTGGACATGACGGAAATCATGGCGCTTCGGACAAAATACAAGGATATGTTCGAGAAGAAGCACGGCACTAAGCTTGGTTTCATGGGCTTTTTCGTGAAAGCCTGCGTGCAGGCGCTGAAGGAGCTGCCGGGCGTCAATGGCGAGATTGACGGCACGGAACTTGTCTACAAGAACTTTTACCATGTCGGCATCGCGGTGGGCACCGACAAGGGGCTTGTGGTGCCTGTGATCCGTGATGCTGATATGCTGTCTATCGCAGGTATCGAGAAGACCATCGCCGGTTATGGCAAGAAAGCGCGGGATGGGCAGCTGACCATCGCGGAAATGCAGGGCGGCACGTTCACCATCACCAACGGCGGCATCTACGGCTCGCTGATGTCGACGCCGATCCTCAATGCGCCACAGTCCGGCATTTTGGGCATGCACAAAATCCAGGAGCGGCCGGTGGTTGTCGGCGGGCAGGTCGTGGTGCGTCCGATGATGTATCTGGCGCTGAGCTATGATCACCGGATCGTGGATGGCAAGGAAGCCGTGACGTTCCTGGTGCGGGTGAAGGAATCACTGGAAGACCCGGCGCGGCTGGTGATGGATTTGTGAGAGGTGGGCGCTTTCCTTCTCCCATCGCGCAAAAGGGGTATTGAATGCCCACCATCGCAATCATAGACGGCGTCGCGATCATCCTGTGGACGAATGATCATCCGCCGCCTCATATTCATGCCAAGGGCCTCGGCTATGATGCAAAAATATCCATCGAGACGGGCGATGTGCTAGAAGGGAGTCTGCCTAGAGCAAGGCTCAAGCGCATCCGCAACTGGCTTGATGTTAATCGGGATGAAGTTGCTTATGCTTGGGAAGAGCTTCGCGCCGGGAGATCATTCGTGGGGAAGATTGGATGAAGCGATATCAGGTCATTGAAGTCGCGGTGCCGGAGTATCCTATCCTCCGGTTAACCTTCAAGGATGGCGTGACGGGCGATTTGGACCTGTCAAAGGACATAGCGCGCGGACCTCTTTTCGCACCGCTGAAGGATGAAGCCATTTTTCGGGAGGTTGCCATCGCTGAGGACGGCCGTTCGTTCGGGTGGCGTCTCGACGAGGTTGGTTCTGAAATTGACTATGGTGCAGATGCCGCAAGAGCCGACGTCGAAACCGCACTCGTTAAAAAGCGGGCTGAGTGCTATCGCGCACGAATGCAGCACGCTGCAGAGTAACCCGTAACTGAAAGTCTCAGATGTCTTACGATCTCATTGTCATCGGTTCCGGTCCCGGCGGATATGTCTGCGCCATCCGCGCGGCGCAGCTCGGGCTGAAAATAGCCATCGTCGAGAAGATGAAAACCTTTGGTGGGACGTGTCTTAACATCGGTTGCATCCCCTCGAAGGCGCTGCTCCACGCCTCCGAGATGTTCGACGAGGCGGGTCACGGCTTTGCGGACCTTGGCATCGATGTTCCCAAGCCCAAACTCAACCTGCCTGTCATGATGAAGCACAAGCAGGATACGGTTGATGCCAACGTCAAGGGAGTTGAATTCCTGCTCAAGAAGAACAAGGTCGAGGCGCACAAGGGGCATGGCAAAATTCTGGCCGCTGGCAAGGTAGAGGTCACGGCTGCCGATGGTACTGTGACAGTGCTGGAGACGAAAAATATCGTCATCGCCACAGGCTCCGATATCGCCTCGCCGCCGGGCGTGAAGATCGCTTTCGACGAGAAGGTCATCGTGTCTTCCACCGGCGCGCTGGAGCTGGAGAAGGTTCCAGCGAAGATGATTGTCATCGGAGGCGGCGTTATCGGCCTGGAGCTTGGGTC
>JANNRX010000449.1:0-8615 GCA_031401875.1 Hyphomicrobiales bacterium
CGCAAGTTCAAGGCAACGACAAACTCCAATCGTGCCGTCCTCGGTCCGCTGAGGAAGACTGAGAAACAAATCATATCACAGGAATGGGTAGTTTGGTGGAGGTAAGCGGGATCGAACCGCTGACCTCTTGCATGCCATGCAAGCGCTCTCCCAGCTGAGCTATACCCCCACACGAGGCTCCGGTTCTGGGTCTTGCAACCGGAGTAAACAAAAGCCGTCACCGGCTTGGTTGTCATTTGTCACAAGCCGCCGAGGATCGCAAGGGCAAGTTCGCAGCTTGTATCAGTCTAGGGCCTGCCGCCAGTAAAGGATCAGACTTCCTCGTCGCCTTCGATTTCACCATCGATGAGACCGCTGACATCATCGGAGCCTTCTTCTTCTTCTTCAAGGAAGGTATCATCGTCCGCGGGCGCGATATCATCGTCAATTTCAATGTCATCGACCACGACGTCTTTTGCTTCATCGGGTTCTGCGTCCTCCAGCGGCACGAATTCAGCAGCCGCAGCCGCAGGATCATCTCCGGCTTCGTCTTCGTCATCCGCATTGTTGCTGGCACGGGCACCCTTGATCAGGGGCTCGAAGGAGGAACGCGGCCAGGACTCACCGGAATAGGGCGAAATCACCGGATCGCGGTCGAGATCGTAGAACTTGCGGCCCGTTGTAGGGCACACACGTTTTGTTCCAAGTTCAGGTTTGGCCACGTGGCACTCCTGGAATGCGTCAAAGATGCGATTGAAAGGGGACCCGTCGCCTAATCCGCGTACTGGTGCCTGTCAACATGCAAAAATGCGTTCCTGCCCTGAACGCTTGTTTTATGGCGCGAGATCGCGTGATAACGCCATGCCCAGATAATGGTACGCGGATTCCCATGTACAGAGAGAAGTCATGATCATTGCCATTGATGGCCCGGCTGCATCAGGCAAAGGAACGCTGGCAAAGCGGATCGCGAAGCATTTCGGCCTTCCGCATCTTGATACCGGCCTGCTGTATCGTGCGGTGGGGCAGCAGATGCTTGATCGCGGCCACACGCTTGATGATACCGATTCAGCCGCCGAAGTGGCCGGACAGCTCAGCCTCAGCTGGCTGGTGGATGAGCGGCTGCGCAGCGGGGAGGCGGGAAAAGCGGCCTCCACCATTGCAGCCATTCCCGCCGTGCGGGTGGCTTTGCGTCAGTTTCAGATGGATTTTGCGCATCAGAGAGGTGGCGCGGTGCTGGACGGGCGCGACATCGGCACTGTCATTGCGCCTGATGCCGATCTCAAGATCTGGGTAACAGCTTCGGCAGAAGTGCGGGCAAGGCGTCGTTTTCTGGAATTGTCCCGGAACGATGAGCAAGTGAGCGAGGCGCAACTCCTCAATGATCTCCTGATGCGTGATGCCCGCGATGCGCCCAACATGATCCGCGCCGATGACGCTGTTCTGCTCGATACTTCGGCGCTGGATCGGGATGCCGTTCTGGCGGCTGTCATTGCGCTGGTGCAACAGCGCAGCGCCGGACACTCAACGGATTGATCGGTTGAAGCAAGAGGCACTGGTTGACCAACCCTCACCCGGGGCCGATGGTGCAGATATTGCTATTTGGAGAAAATCCGATGTCCGCTGCCACACACGTTGCCCCATTCGCCATTGTCTATGCCGATATCGAGGCCGCGCGCAAAAGAATCATGGGGCATGCGGTTGTAACGCCACTTCTGTCTTCGCCGGATCTTGACGCGCATACGGGAGGGCGGATCTTCGTGAAGGCGGAACCCTTGCAACGCACAGGTTCATTCAAGTTTCGGGGAGCTTACAACCGCATCTCGCAGCTCACTCCAGATGAGCAAAAGCGTGGCGTTGTCGCCTATTCCTCCGGCAACCATGCCCAGGGTGTCGCTTACGCGGCGCAAAGTTTCGGAATGAAGGCCACCATCATCATGCCGAAAGATTCACCCGAGCTGAAAATCAGCAACACACGTGGCTACGGCGCGGAAGTGATCCTCTATGATCGTTACGGCGAGGACAGAGAAGCCATCGGTGCAAGGATTTCTGCCGAAACCGGCGCCATTCTGGTGCCGCCCTATGATGATCCCAATATCATGGCTGGGCAGGGCACCATCGGCATCGAGATCGTGGAGCAACTGGAGGAGCTTGGCCTGTCAGCCGATATCGTCTTGTGCTGCTGCGGGGGCGGTGGATTGATGGCAGGCGTTTCAACCGCTGTGAGCCATCTGAGTGCAAAAACCGCGATATACGCCGTTGAACCGGAGCATTTCGACGATACACGGCGTTCGCTGGCGGCAGGAATGCATGTGAAGAATGCGCCGGGCCATACCTCGATCTGCGATGCCATTGTCACGCCGACCCCTGGCAAGCTGACCTTCCCGATCAACAGGGCGAAACTTGCAGGCGCTTTTGCCGTCAGCGATGCGCAAGCCGCCCAGGCCGTGGCTTATGCCGCAAGAGTGCTGAAAATCACGGCGGAGCCCGGCGGGGCAGTCGCCCTTGCGGCGGCCCTGGCGGGCAAGCTCGATCTGACGGGCAAGACCGTCGCAGTGGTCGTCTCCGGTGGCAATATCGATCCTTCGCTGCATGCCGCCATTGTTGCTGCGGGCGGGTTGCCCGCTTGACCAGTCAGGCGTGAAAGGATCGCTTGTGCGATTGATCCGCAGCTTCTGTGCGGTTTTCATGCTCATGCTTGTCGGGGGCTGTTTTGGGCCTGATTCCGATCAGATCAGGATTTGCAGAATGGTTCTGCCTGCGCTGCATGCCAGCCCCGGCGAAATCGCTGTGCTTCGCGTTATGGCCGGGCCATCGGCGGACAGTGTGTCGATCCGCTACTGGCGCAAACCGGGAGAACCCGGCCAGAGCGAGCACAGCATTCTGTGTTCGTTCGGCGGCGGCAGGCTTTCCCGCGAACGGCAAGAGCTTGCAGGCCTCGTTGTTGACGGCGATCGTTTCGGCGAAGCGCGGTTGCTCTATCTCAAGCGCTTCTGGCTGAATGACCCGGCGGCCGCTCTCGCTGCGCCTTCATTCTCGCCGGAGGAACGCGGGCATCTGCCGCAATTCTCGCGCTCCTTCGCCGTGATGCTGCAATACGCAGTGGCAGCACTGCCGCAGGTCGCGATCTATGCCCTGATCGCGCCATCCTACGCACTGATCTATGGTCTGATCGGACGCATCAATCTTGCCTTTGGTGAACTTGCCATTATCGGGGGGCAAGGTGCACTCATCGGCTCGATCGCGGGTGCGATGCTGGGAGGTGGTCATCCGTTCTGGATGCTGGCTGGCGGGTTGATGCTGGCGCTTGCCGCTGCCGCGACCCACGGCGATCTGATGGCGCGGCTGGTGTTCGCCCCGCTGCTCAATCGTCCGGGTCAGGCATTGCTGGTGGCAAGCACCGGTCTTGCCGTGGCAGGCATGGAGTATATCCGTCTGACGCAGGGCGCGAGCACCCGCTGGATTCCACCCCTGCTCAACACGCCTGTGATGCTGGCGCGGCATGAGGATTTTATCGTCACGGCCACGGAAGGTGGCTTGCTGGCAGCCCTTCTGGCGCTGACGGCAGCGGTGACACTAGTCGCCGTCATGCGTTCTTCCGCTTTCGGGCGGTCCTGGCGCGCCATGGCTCAGGAGCCAACAGCGGCTGCCCTTTTTGGTATCGACATCAAGGCCGTGCTGATCCGCAGCTTTGCGATTGCCAGTCTTCTGGCCGGATTGGCCGGTTTCATAATGACCGCGCATTACGGCGGCATCGGCTTTTCAGGCGGGCTCGCCATTGGCTTGAAAGCGCTGATCGGGGCCGTTCTGGGCGGCATCGGCTCGGTTGGCGGCGCTGTGCTTGGTGCCATTCTGATCGGTGTATTCGAAGCGCTGTGGTCGGCGGTCTTCACGCTGGAGCATGCCGATATGGCAGTTTATAGCATATTGGTGATTCTGCTGATCCTGCGGCCGGGTGGTTTGTTGGGATGGGCGCAAGGATCCCTCCGGCGTGTCTGAAAGGACCGATCCCACAATGATCACATTCGGCGATATCGAAAAAGCGGCAGATGTGATTGCGGGTGAGGTGATCCGCACGCCCATGCACGCGGCACCGCGCCTTTCTGCGCTCACCGGGGCGGAGGTCTTCGTCAAATACGAGAATATGCAGGCAACGGGCTCTTTCAAGGAGCGGGGCGCGTGCAACCGCATGCGCCAGCTGACACAGAGCGAGATCAAACGGGGCGTGATTGCCATGTCGGCGGGCAACCACGCCCAGGCCGTGGCGTGGCACGCGCAGAAACTGGGCGTGACTGCAACCATCGTGATGCCGGAAGCAACACCGCATGTGAAGGTGGAGAATACGCGCAGCCTCGGTGCCTATGTGATCCTGGAAGGCGCGACACTGGCGGAATCCCAGATCGCTGTGGAGCGTCTCATCGCCGAACGGGGCCTCGTGCTGATCCATCCCTATGACGATGATCATGTCATCGCGGGGCAGGGCACTGCTGGTATCGAGATGCTGACGGACAGGCCTGATCTCGATATCCTGGTTGTGCCGGTTGGAGGAGGCGGCCTGATTTCCGGCATTGCTGTTGCGGCCAGGGCGATGCGACCTGCAACAACCGTCATTGGCGCGGAAGCCGCACTCTATCCTTCGTTCTGGAATGCACTGAAAAGCGACACCATGCCCATCGGCGGGCCGACTCTGGCGGAGGGGATTGCGGTCAAGAACGTCGGCAAGCGGACGCTGCCTATCGTAAGGGAGCATGTTGGCGAGATCGTGCTAGTGGATGAGAGCCACCTCGAACGGGCCGTTTCGGCCTATGCCACACTCCAGCGCACCATGGCGGAAGGTGCAGGTGCCGCAGGCCTTGCGGCTATGCTGGCACAGCCGGAGCTGTTTCGTGGCAAGCGCGTCGGCCTCATTCTGTGCGGGGGCAATATTGATGCGCGGATTCTGGCCAGCATCATGCTGCGCGAGCTGGAGCGCGAGGAGCGCATCGTTTCCTTCCGCATGACAACGCTGGATCAGCCGGGCCTGCTCGGGCGTATCGCGACGCGTCTCGGCGAACTCGGGGCCAATATTCTGGAAGTCAGCCACCAGCGGTTGTTGCTGGATGTTCCGGCCAAGGGCGTTTCGGTTGATGTCACGGTGGAGACGCGGGGACGCCAGCACACAAGGGATGTTCTGGAGGCGCTGACACAGGACGGGTTCTCGCCCGTTCGCATGCAGCTGTCGGGTGATGGCGTCTGATGACCGGGTCAGCGCGCCCTGTTCCGTGTTAAGAGACGCCGATGCAATGGATTGATTCAGGCGTTGTTCTGGGCACCCGGCGTCATGGTGAGACGGGGGTTATCCTGGAATTGATGACGGCGCGTCACGGGCGTCATCACGGCATGGTGCGCGGAGGGCGTGGCAAGCGTCACGCTGCCATGCTTCAGCCCGGAAACAGCGTGCTCGCGACATGGACCGCCAGGATCGAGGAACAGCTTGGCGTCTACAGTCTCGAAGCGCAGACCCATCGGGCCGCCAGTCTGATCGACAGTGCCGCTGCACTCTATGGCATTGGCTATCTCGCCAGTCTGATGAGGCTGTTGCCAGAGCGCGAGCCGCAGGAAGGGCTTCATGAAGCCCTGTCGCTCATCCTTGATCATCTTGACAGGCCGCAGGTCGCTGCGCCGCTCGTCGTACGGTTCGAGGTGGCTTTGCTCTCGGCGCTCGGGTTCGGTCTGGATCTTTCAAGCTGCGCGGCAACTGGGACGAACGAAAATCTTGTTTATGTCTCGCCGAAATCCGGCCGTGCCATTAGCCGCGAGGCAGGATTGCCCTATCATGACAGGCTCTTGCCGCTTCCTGCTTTCATTGCCGGTATGGCCGGTGACAACATGGGCCCCGATGCACTGGCCGATGGTTTCCGTCTGACGCGGTTCTTTCTGGAGCATCATCTCTACGAGCCGCGTGGCTTGTTGCTGCCTGATCAGCGTGGTTCCTTCATTGAATCCGTCACGCGTCTTGCCTTCGAGGACGAAACAGCCAAGAGGAGAGGGGCTCAAGCAAGACATCGGCTTGTATGAGTGCGTATCGGTGTTATCATTTCCAATGAGTGAACAACCTTGGACAGGCCCGCGCCTTGAGCCAGTTACCGCGTGATACACCGCAGTTCTACATGACCTCGCCGACACCTTGCCCCTATCTGCCAGGGCAGATCGAGCGGAAGGTTTTCACGCATCTCGTCGGTCGTGGGGCAGGGGAGCTGAACAATGTGCTCACGCATGGTGGGTTTCGCCGTAGCCAGACCATTGCCTATCGCCCTGCCTGTGAGGGCTGCCGCGCCTGTACCTCCGTGCGTGTCGTGGCGGAAGATTTTCGCCCCAGCCGCAACCTGCGCAAGGTTTTGCAGGCCAATGCAGATCTGATTGGCGAAGTCCGACCGAACAAGCCTAAATCCGAGCAATACTCCCTGTTTCGCGCCTATCTGGATAGCCGCCACGGTGAAGGCGGCATGGCGGATATGACGGTGCTTGATTTCGCCATGATGGTGGAGGATAGCCATGTCGAGACCCGCATCGTGGAATACCGCCGCTGCGGTCCCGACAGCGCGATCACCGGGCGCGGCGAGGGGCCGCTGATCGGTGTTTGCCTGACCGATATCCTCGGTGACGGCCTCTCGATGGTCTATTCCTTTTTCGAGCCCGAAGAGGCCGCCCGCTCGCTCGGCACTTTCATGATTCTCGATCATATCGCACGTGCGCGCAGCATGGGCCTGAAATATCTCTACCTCGGTTATTGGGTGAAGGGCTCGACCAAGATGGATTACAAGGGTCGTTTCACCCCTCAGGAGCGCCTGTTGCCGGAAGGCTGGGTGCGGGTAGAGTAAATCGTCAAGTTTGATCCGGCACATGCGCCAGCGCCCGCTCGATCTGGGCGATGATGACCTCCGCCTTGGCGTAGCCGACCGCGACCTGATAAGCCCCGCGGCCCTTAATCAGGACCAATGTGGGAAAGCCGTTGACCTGAAAACGCTGGGCCAGCGCGAAATCAGCTTTTGTTGCCTCCTTCATGGCGTCCGAGTGGAAGGCTTCAAGAAACTCCGCCGGGTCCACCTCGAATTGCCCGGCATAGCCCGCGAGAATGCCCGGATCGCGGATATCGTCGTTCATGGCAAAAAAGCCGCGCTGGATTGCATGCATGTAGGCATAAGCACTCTCCATGCGCAGCGTGCGCATGGTGACGACGGCGCGGGAGGCTGGCTCCGTGTCCATCACGAAGCCATCACGCTCGAAGAACGCCCAGTCGAAGGGCTGGCCGGAAGCCGCCTGCACGCTTTCACGGTAGCCCCGAAAGCGCGGCTTCAGCTCCTCGGTCATCACCTCGGTGTTGTACGGGCGCAAGCCGCCTGCCTGGAGGATGAGATCGACGCGTTCGCCAACCTCCAGCAGTACCCGGTTCATTTCCGGCGCAAAACCGTAGCACCACGAGCACATCGTGTCGGCGAAATAGATCAGGCGGGGGCGTTCAGCATCGGTCATGTCTGAAATCATAATGGCTTTGTGCTCCCCTGCGAAGAGGGCAAAATCAGCAAGGCTGTGATTGTTGCGTGATCAGGAGATGTATGCGGTTTCGCAGCAGCGCAGCATGCGTTAGACTCGTTCAGCGTTAGAGTAAGGTATGCGGAGAGAGACTTATGGCAAGGATTTTCCATCTTTGCGCGGCAATCACTATCGTGTCCCTGCTTTCAGCATCGGCTAGCCATGCTGCTGAAGTGTGCGGTGGAACGCATGGTTCCTGCAAGGTCTCGCTTGGCGCATACGAGATTGCGCTGCCGGAAAAACCGCTGGCGCAGGATGAAACACGGCCTGTCGTGCTGTTTTTTCACGGCGCAGGCGGCAACGGCGGCAGCGTTGTGGAGAAAGATTTCTGGACGCGGCCTTTCGTGGACGCGGGCTATGCCGTGATCGGCCCCAACGGTCTAGCGCGTCCGGGCAATCCTTTTGGTCCCGGCTGGTCCTTCCGTCCCGAGGGGCCGCAGCAGCGCGATGAACTCGCTTTTGCCAGAGAGGTGCTGGACGACGCCCAGAAGCGCTTCCGCATCGACCGCAAGCGGGTGCTGATGACGGGCTTCTCCATCGGCGCATCGCTGGTCTGGTATCTCGCCTGCAAGGAACCGACGCTTGCGACTGCCTATGCGCCGGTCGCAGGCGGCTTCTGGCGGCCGCATCCCGAGACCTGCGCCGGGCCGGTGGACCTGCTGCAGACCCACGGCTGGCGCGACCGCACCGTGCCGCTGGAAGGCAGGCCCTTGCGCGCCGGCGAAATCTATCAGGGCGATATCTTCGAGGGCTTGCAGCTCTGGCGTCGGGTCAACGGCTGCAAAGGCTTCAGAGCCGATGCCTTTTCAACCGACGCCGTGTTCTGGCGGCGCGACTGGACAGCATGTGACAGCGGCCACGTTCTGGGCCTGGCGCTGCATCCGGCGGATCATGACGGTGTGCCGATGCCCTGGGCGGAGATGGCGCGGGCCTGGTTCGAGGAGCGGGTCAAGACGAGGGGGGAAGTGCGGTGAGGGTAGTGCGTCCTTCGAGGCTCGCCTTTGGCTCGCAGCTCAGGATGAAGAGGTTTGGGAGTTGCAGGAGTGTGATGATCAAAGGGCCCCACG
>JANNRX010000450.1:0-5468 GCA_031401875.1 Hyphomicrobiales bacterium
GTCTCGGAGAGATCGCCAACGTAGTCATAGGACAGCGCGAAAAGCACCGGGTCCGTGCGCTCGCTGATCAATTGGCGGATCAGCCCGGCTTTCGCCTGCGCGAAGGACAATCCGCCGGTCATCGCGGCCAGCGCGAAGCCACGCTCCGGATCTGGAACGGCGCGAAAATAATTCGCCAGCAACACGATCTTGGCGTTGCGGCGCGGTTCATAGGCAAGGCGGTCGAGCAGGGCTGCAAAGCGGTTCATGCGGCAGGTTCCGCAGCAGGATCAGTCTGGGTGAGATCAGGTTCGGACTCGCCGTCATCGCCGTAGCCCACGAGGTTCAATGGTTTTGCGGCCATGCCCTTGCTCTTGGCCCAATGCACCAGCGCGTCTTCCTGGCCATGAGTCACCCAGAGTTCCGAGCAGCCGGTTTCTATCACTGTGCGGCAGAGATCCGGCCAGTCGGCATGGTCCGAAACGATCAGTGGCAGCTCGACTCCCCGCTGCCGGGCGCGGGCGCGGGTCTGCATCCAACCCGAAGCGAAAGCCGTGACGGGATCAGGAAATTTCCGCGACCAGAGATCAGACAGCGAGCCCGGCGGACACAGAATGATCTCGCCCTTCAGCCCGGCCCTGTCGGCCGCTGCGACCTGGATGACCGTGCCCAGATCGATGCCCTCCTCCTGATAAAGAGCTGTCAGCTTCACCATTGCACCATGCACAAAGATTGGCCGGTCATAACCCGCCTCGCGGATGAGCCGCATGATGCGTTGGGCTTTTCCAAGGGCGTAAGCGCCAACCAGATGCGCCCGGTCCGGGAAAAGGCGCTGCGAGGCCAGCAGCCGCGCGACCTCATCCGCCGCATCCGGATGGCGGAAGATCGGCAAGCCAAAAGTCGCCTCTGTGACGAAGACATCACAGGGCACCGGCACAAACGGCAGGCAGGTCGGATCATGCGCCCGCTTGTAATCACCCGAGACAACGATGCGCAGGCCCTGCGCTTCCAGGGCGATCTGTGCCGAGCCGAGCACATGACCGGCGGGGTGAAAAGTAACCGCGACATCACCGATGCGGATCGTCTCGCCCAGCGCCATCGCCTGCTGGCGATCCGCAAATTTGGCACCGTAGCGCGCCGCCATGATGGCCAGCGTCTCGCGCGTTGCCAGTACAGACCCGTGTCCGGCGCGGGCATGATCCGCATGGCCGTGGGTGATCAGCGCCTGCGAGACAGGCCGCATAGGATCGATGTAAAATCCACCGGGCGGGCACCAGAGGCCCTCCGGGCGCGGGTGCAGGAGATCAGCAGCCCGCATGCAACACGCAAGCATAAGGCACGAAAGCTTGGGGAATGGAAGCCTGGGACATCGGTGTTCGGGTTGCGTAAATCGGCATTGTCGCCCTTGAGCAGATCGTCAGCGGCAAGTATAGCAGGATGGAAGCAGTTCAACAGCGCATCACGCGAACAAGGATGATCCATGGCCTATCAGTCAGCCGCAGAGCATAACGGACCTCTGGTCGACCGTATCTGGGCCGTCGGAGACAATCCGGCCCTGCGCAAGATCATTCTGGCTGTGGTCGGTGCCGCCTTGCTGACGCTTTCTGCCAAGATCCAGATTCCCTTCTATCCCGTGCCGATGACCATGCAGACGCTGATGATTCCGTTGATTGGCGCAGCCTACGGCTGGCGGCTGGGTATGGCCACGGTGATGCTTTATCTGGCGCAGGGCATGCTCGGAATGCCGGTTTTTGCCAATACGCCTCCTGCCGTAGCCGGCCCGGCCTATTTCATGGGACCCACGGCTGGTTTTCTCGTTGGCTTTGTAGCCTTCGCCGGTATCGTTGGCTTCGCCGTCGAGAAGGGGGCCGCACGCTCCATCCTGGGGCTCACGGGTGTGATCCTTCTGGCCAAGGTAGTTCTCTTCACTCTGGGTGGCCTGTGGCTGGCGCAATATGCAAACCTTGCCAATGGCGCTGTTGGCATCGGCTTTGAGCGGACATGGGGCGTGATTCAGGGCTTTCTGCTGGGTGATCTTCTGAAAACCGGCATTGCAGTGGCGCTGATCGCGGTTTTTGCACGCAAAACCGCAGTCTGATCGAACTTTTCTGATCAGGAAATAGTGGCTGGCGCTGGAAGTGCCAGTCCCTTGTCCCAATAGGGTGGGTGGCCGAAGCGATCGCTCATGAAGTCCATGAAAACACGGACTTTATGTGCAAGATGCCGCCGCGACGGATAAACCGCATAGACCGCCACACGGTTCGAGGCATGCCATTCGGGCAGCACGATCACGAGTTTTCCTGAATCGATCTCCGGTCCTACATCCCAGGTCGAGCGCAGCGCGATACCGATACCCGCCAGCACAGCCTCGCGGATCACTTCACTGGAATTGGTACGGATCACGCTTTCGACCTTGACAGAAGCCGGGCCTGACGGCCCTTCAAGCCGCCAGTGATCAGCGTTGTGCAGCAAAAGCTGATGCTTGGTGAGATCCACCAGTGATCCTGGAATGCCATGGGTCCTGAGATAGCCCGGCGTGGCGCACAGCACCCGGTGATTGGGGGCAAGCCGCTTGGCGACAAGGCTTGAATCGGCGAGATCCGCGATGCGAATTGCCAGATCAAAACCTTCCGCCACGATATCAACGAGTTGATCTGACAGCGAAAGATCAATGGTGATATCCGGATAAGCCTGGAGAAAATCCACCAGATGAGGCGCGATATGCATGCGGCCGAAAGATGTGGGTGCCGAAACCCTGAGAATGCCGCGCGCCGCAGCAGCGCGCCGTGAAACCCAGGCCTCCGCCTCATCCACCGAGGCAAGGATGGCAACCACACGCTCATAAAAGCCCTTGCCGGATTCGGTCAGCGCCAGTTGCCGTGTCGTGCGCTGCAGCAGCCGCGTGCCAATACGCTCTTCCAGGCTCTTGATGCGCTTCGAGACAACCGGTGGTGATAGCCCAAGTTCGCGCCCCGCAGCGGACATGGAGCCCGCGGTGACAACACGTGCAAAAATATCAAGCTCGGCAAGACGATCCATGATCGTGAGAATAAAGCGCATTACCCAGAACAGATCAACGCCAATTATTTCCATAAAAGAAACAATCCTGCCTGCAGATTGAGTGTTCCGTTTCATCCTGAACTGCGTAAAATGAAAAAATCTCAGGAGCGTCCCATGACTGCTATCGCCTTCCCAACGCCCGATGCCAGTATTCTTGCGCGACGGCCTTTTCTGATTGAGGGCCTGTCAAGGCTGGTGCCCCCAACCTCATTGATCACCACGGAAGACGAGCGACGGCCTTTCGAGACCGACGCTTTTACAGCCTACAAGCGCCTGCCGCTGATCGTGGTGCTGCCGGAAACGACCGAGCAGGTCAGCGCCGTGCTGAAGTTCTGCGGCGAGAACGGCGTTCCCGTCGTGCCGCGCGGGGCTGGCACCTCGCTCTGCGGCGGCTCGACCCCGCAGGAAGACGCCGTGGTCATCGGCGTATCCAAGATGAAACGCGTGCTCGATGTGAATTATGCGAACCGCACCATGCGTGTGCAGGCGGGCATCACCAATCTTGCGGTTTCAGCGCATGTCGGCGGTGAAAGCTTTTTTTATGCGCCCGATCCGTCCTCACAGCTCGCCTGCTCCATCGGCGGCAATATCGCCATGAATTCCGGCGGGGCGCATTGCCTGAAATACGGTGTCACCACCAACAATCTTCTCGGCGTCAAGATGGTGCTGCTGGATGGCTCTGTGATCGAGATCGGCGGAGATGCGCTGGATGCTCCGGGCTATGATCTGCTCGGTCTCGTCTGCGGCTCCGAGGGACAGCTGGGCATCGTTACCGAGGCAACCGTCCGTATTCTACGGCTTGCGGAAGGGGCGCGGCCAGTTCTCTTCGGCTTCGACAATCCGCAAGATGCGGGTGCCTGCGTGGCCGCAATCATCGGGGCCGGCATTGTGCCGGTCGCCATGGAATACATGGATCGGCCCGCCATCGAGATTTGTGAATCCTATGCCAAGGCGGGATATCCGCTCGATGTGGAAGCCCTGCTGATCATCGAGGTTGAGGGCTCTGACACCGAGATGGACCAGATGCTGGCCAGGATCGTCGCGATTTCCCGGGAACACGGCGTGAAGGTGGTGAAGGAATCCAAATCCGCCATGGAAACCGCGGCGATCTGGAAAGGCCGCAAATCCGCCTTTGGTGCCACAGGCCGGGTCGCTGATTACATCTGCATGGACGGGACCATTCCCACTGGCCGTTTGCCAGAGGTGCTGACGGGGATAGACCGCATCGTCAAAGGATATGGCCTGCGCGTCGCCAATGTGTTTCACGCCGGTGATGGCAACCTCCATCCTCTGGTGATGTATGATGTGAATGATCCAGAATCCGCCGAAAAGGCCGAGGCGGCAGGCATGGATATCCTGAAGCTTTGTGTCGAAGTCGGTGGCTGCCTTACTGGTGAACACGGCGTCGGCATCGAAAAGCGTGATCTCATGACGGTTCAGTTCAATCCGCAGGACCTGCAGCAACAAATGCGGGCGCGGGCGGTTTTTGACCCGAACTGGGTGCTTAACCCGGCAAAAGTCTTTCCGCTTGAGGGGCGTGTGTAAAAGGGTATTGACTCTTTTATCGTAATAGTTAAATTTTTTATACTTATCTAAATTCGAGGAGATACGATGTTAAAATTTATTGTATCAGCCTTGTTTTTTTCGCTTCTGAGTGGTGCTAATGCTCAATCTGATCCTCGATCAATTTTGGGAGCTTTGATCGGGGCTTTTCAAACATGTGGTCCTTCACAAGTATATCAGCTTCTATCGCCTCAATTATTTAATCTAATAGCTCAGCAGACAGGCGGGAGAGGATGCTATCAGGGCATTGCTCAAGCTGGTCCAATTAACTCTATGCAAATAGTAGGTTCCCAGATATTCCCGATCGGTCCACTTTACGTAGTCCGAGTGCAACACGCTAACATTACAGCTGACTGGTTTATTGGATTTAACCAGATCACTCAGCGAGTCGAATTCTTGAATTTTCAAGCGGCACAGACCGGTTCTCAGCCGCCTCAACCTGCCGATCCCCACCCGCCAAGGCCTACAGGAGGGCCTAGTCCATCACCACCCGCCGGAACTTCTGACGGTTGTCAGAAGTATCCCGCCATGTGTGCTAGGTAATTCAACATGCAACGCCGTGAAATTGTTTTAGGGGGCGCGCTTACCATAATTTGGTCAGGGATATCCATATGTTCGTGCCACGCGAATGTTTCAGGCCGTCGAGGTATGGGTTGTTACGTGCCGCGAGACGAAGCCCAATCATTTTTTGATAAAACTGAAACCGTGCAGACATTTAGATTCGGCACCGAAGAGATTGAGCCTAGATCGGGGAATAGAGACCTTGACTTTGCTTTAGCTCAAACGCTTGCTAAACTTTCCCAAATGTTTGATGTTTTGCCAGGATTTGCATATTATAAAGATGGAACTAATCCTAATGCTCTAGC
>JANNRX010000451.1:0-2642 GCA_031401875.1 Hyphomicrobiales bacterium
CCGGCAGCGTGGTGGTGCTCGACGTGGTTACCGGCGAGGTGCTGGCGCTGGCCAATTACCCGAGTTATTCGCCGGCCAGGCGGCAAAACCTGACCGGTGCGCAGCTACGCAACCGGGCGTTGACGGATTCTTTCGAACCCGGCTCGACCATGAAACCGCTGGTGATCGCACTGGCGCTGGAAAAAGGCTTGATCACGCCAGAGACGCCGATCCAGACCGCGCCCGGCCGGATGCAGCTGGGCAGTGCCACGATCAGCGATTCCCATCCGCAGGGGTTGTTGACGGTCAACCAGGTGATTCAAAAGTCAAGCAACGTGGGCACGGTGAAGATCGCCATGCGCATGGAGCCACGCGAGATGTGGGAGATCTTCAACCAGGTCGGTTTCGGCCAGAAGCCGGATCTGCCGTTTCCGGGCGCGGTCAGCGGGCGCCTGCGACCCTTCAAGAGCTGGCGTCCGATCGAACAGGCCACCATGAGCTACGGGTATGGCCTGTCGGTGAGCCTGTTCCAGTTGGCGCACGCCTACAGCGTTTTTGCCCGGGACGGCGAATTGATGCCGGTCACCATGCTCAAGTCCGCACAAACACCTGCCGCAGTGCGCGTCCTCGATCCGCGCCACGCGCATGCCGTGCTGAACATGCTGCATCTGGTCACCGGCGCTGGTGGTACTGCCCCCAAGGCGCAAACCATGGGCTACTCGGTCGGCGGCAAGACCGGAACCGCCCACAAACAGGAAGGCAAGGGATACGCTGAAAAGAAGTACCGGGGCGTGTTTGTCGGTGTGGCGCCAGTCGACAAGCCGCGCATTGTGGTGGCCGTGATGATCGACGAACCCAGCAACGGCAAGTACTTCGGTGGCGACGTGGCGGCACCGGTTTTCAGCGAAACCGTGCAGCAGACGCTTCGCATCCTCGGGGTGGCACCGGACGTGGCGGTGAAACCCCAGATTGTCGCCGCCGTGGAGGAGAGTTTCTGATGCAGACACTCGCCACCGCCGGCGACGCCGCACGCTGGTTGCGCGCGCGCACGCGCTCCAGCCTGCACACCGACAGCCGGGTCCTGGCCGCTGGCGATGCGTTCCTGGCGTGGCCAGGTGCGCGCCACGACGCGCGCGCCCATGTCGCTCAGGCGCTTCGGGCCGGCGCCGTGGCAGTCATCGTCGAAAGCAACGGTGCGTCGCCCGAGCTGTTCAAAGACGCGCGGGTCGCCGCAATGGGCGGGCTCAAGGCCGCCAGCGGGCCAATTGCAGACGCCTTCTTCAACCACCCGTCTGGCGCATTGCGCGTCCTCGCCGTCACGGGAACCAACGGCAAGACATCGACTGCATGGTGGTTGGCCCAGGCCCTGGGCAGCCCCACGCTCCCCACTCCATGGCCGTGTGCGATGGTCGGCACGCTCGGCGTCACCGTTGCCCCGGGCAGCGCCCTCGCGTCCAGTGGGCTCACGACGCCCGATGCCGTGCTGCTGCAGCGCAGCCTGCGCGATTTCGCGGATCACGGTGCCCGGGCTTGCGCCATGGAGGCATCGTCCATCGGTCTGGCCGAGCACCGGCTGGACGGCACACGCCTGCACACTGCGGTGTTCACCAACCTGACGCAGGACCATCTGGACTACCACGGCGACATGCAGGCCTATTGGCATGCCAAGCAGCGCCTGTTCCACTGGCCAGGCCTGCAAGCTGCGGTTGTCAACATCGACGACCCGCATGGAGCGGGCCTTGCCGATGCGCTGCGCGGCGCCGCCCTGGACCTGTGGACGGTTTCCTGCGAATCCGCTGCGCGACTGCGCGCCACGGACATCCGCCACGACACCGAAGGCCTGCGCTGTGTGGTGATCGAAGGCAAGGCGCAGCATGTGTAGCGGGCCCGGCTGATCGGCCAGTACAACGTGTCCAACCTGCTGGGTGTGATCGCCGCCATGCGCACCCTGGGCGTGGAACTGGGTGACGCGATCGCCGCCTGCGGTCAGTTGTCGCCCGTTCCCGGACGCATGCAATGCACCCTGCAGGCGGGAAAACCGATGACGGTGGTCGACTATGCGCACACACCCGATGCGCTGGACAAGGTGATCGCCGCACTGCGACCGGTGGCGGCGCAACGCGGCGGCCGCCTGTGGTGCGTTTTTGGCTGCGGCGGCGACCGTGATCCGGGCAAGCGTCCACTGATGGGCCGTGCCGCTGCAGCGGCGGACCTGGTGGTTCTCACCAGTGACAACCCACGCTCCGAGGACCCGCTTGCCATCCTGGCGCAGATCGCGCCCGGCCTGGCCGGACACGCCGGCACGCGCCAACTGCCCGACCGCGCCTTGGCCATCCGCACGGCCGTGCACGCGGCGGCGGCGGCGGACGTGGTGCTGGTTGCCGGCAAGGGCCACGAGAGCAGCCAGGAAATCGGTAACCAACGGCTGCCGTTTTCCGACCAGGACCACCTGCTGCGTGCCCTGGCCTCCTGGCAAACGCAGTCGGTGCCGACCACATCCGGGGTGATGGCGTGATCCGGCCCGGGCACGACGGCTCACCCTGCACCCGCTGCCAGTCGCGAGGCGCCGCATGGAGCCCATGATGACGCTGGCCGAGGTCCTGCGCTGGTTGCCGCAAGGCGTGCCGGTGGGGGACATGCACACGCCAGTGCAACGCGTGCAC
>JANNRX010000452.1:0-4360 GCA_031401875.1 Hyphomicrobiales bacterium
TTCGGCGACAAGAACCAGATCACGTGTCAGGATTGCCTCCAGCTGGAACAGGCTGGAAACCGTCATCTGGCGGCCACGATCGAAGATGACGAGGGTTTCACCTGTTTTGATCGCGGGGCGCAGCAGATCAGGGATTGCGGAGGCTTTCCACGCCTCGGGACGTGCGGGATCGACAAAGAGCACGATGGCGTTCTCATGCGGATCGCGGTGGAAATAGGCCCCGGCGTCCAGCGGATGGGGGATGCGGTTGCGATCCGGGCTGTCATTGAGCCGCGCCGAGAGATAGGCGCATGCGTAGGCGCTGCACGCCGAGGGCCGGTGCGGCTGGCCGAAAATACCGCAGCCCTTGTTGGCGAGATGGCCACAGGCCCGGTACATCGGTTTGTCGAGCGCCGCGATTTCGGGAAGGACACAGCAGAATGTGCATGTGCGACACCAGGAGATGCGCTCACCCATTTCGCGCCGCCGTTTTGCCTGCCCCATCGGTCATGTCTCCCGGAAAAGCGCGGGCGCGCTCCGGGCCGACATACGGCTGCAAGCGGCATGGATCAATGGTGTGGGTGGTATGGACGGGCTGAATCTTTGCCAATCAGAGCTTAACGCGCGCCTCGCGAACCGGCGTGAATAGCCGCGCATTGGGGCACACATCCCGCGTTGAGCGCCATGTCGTGACGTTCTGGTTCATGTCGCAGATCGCAACCGTGCCGTTGAGGCAAATCTGCTCGCCCACAATGAAGGCTTTACCTCGGGCGCGGCATTCGCAAACCTGCGTTGGGTCGGCTGCGACGCGCTCGTTGTTGACCACGACAGGGCGATGATGCGCACCGCTGCTGGAAGCGCCGAGCGCCAGAAGGACAACCGTCAATGCACTTCCGAGGAATGCCGAGCGTGCCATAAAGAGATGGTGCCATAGAGTTCAGCCCATGGGAAGGGCCTTGTTTGGAGACCCGATCACAGCACATAGAATGGAAAGGACTACCGAAGTCCCTCCCTTTCCAATCTCATAAAAGCGTTGGCTGTCAGCCAAACATCCTGGCAATCTCTGCCTTGGCCTTGTCGGTCTGGGAAGCGCCCAGTGTCATCTGCTGGTCGGCCGCAATCACTTCCACATCGGTGAGGCCGATGAAACCCAGCACGTGCCTCAGGTAAGGCGTTGCCAGATCATACCCTGAACCGACCGGCACGCCGCCGGATGTTGCCACGATGATGACCTTCTTGCCCGCAGGCACCAGCGCATCATAGCCGCCGCCCGCCTTGTAGGCGAAGGTGCGCTTGGCGCGGATGATCTGATCCACCCACGCCTTGAGTGCGGCAGGAATCGAAAAATTGTAGATCGGCATGCCAATCACGATGATATCGGCACCCAGAACTTCATCGACATAGCGGTCGGATGCGGCAAGCAGCGTCTTCTGCTCTGCCGTCTTGGCCTCATCAGGCGTGAAATTGGCCGTGATCCAGCTGTCATCAACGAAAGCGGCAGGCTCTTTCGCCAGATCATTGTGGTGCACCCTGGAGCCCGCGTACTTCTTGGTGAGATGGCTAAGAATATCCTTCACCAGCAATGTGGAAACAGAATCGATACGCCCGGAAGAGGTGATCGCCAGAATAGACTTCGCCATGGAATGCTCCTGCTAAAATTACAGATTGCATATCGGCGCACAGGATGACGCGTTCAAGGAAAGGGCTGCATGCATTCTCGCAAAGAGCGTTTTGAATTTTCGGCGCGACAAAAATACCAGAGTGCTAACGCGTCACATGGCGTGTCATTGTCCAATGCTTCACTGCTGCATCATGACAAAGGATTCCAGCCAGCCTGTTACGGTGTTTTATGACGGCAGTTGCCCGCTGTGCACCCGCGAGATCGGGCTTTACCAGCGCGCCCTTGGTGGGAATGCTGTGAACTGGTGCGATATCAGCCAAACTGATGTTTCACGGGATGGCCTCTCAGCCGAGCAAGCCATGGCGCGCTTCCATGTCAGAGGCCCCGATGGCGTAATGCACGATGGTGCGCGAGCCTTCATTCTGTTGTGGTTGTCGTTGCCGCGCTGGCGCTGGCTGGGACGCATGGCCAGTATTCCACCGTTACCATCTGTGCTGGAAGGGCTCTATCGTGCGTTTTTGCCCATTCGGCCATGGCTGCAAAGATTGGCACGCAACAGGGCTTGAATGTTGCAATTCGTGCCATGACAAAGCGGAAGTCCTGTCCTAGACACAGTGCAGGGAGACTGCCGGAATGAAAACCCTCACATCTGTCCTCATTGCCAACCGTGGAGAAATCGCCTGCCGTGTGATCCGCACGGCCAAGCGCATGGGCATGCGGACCATCGCCGTCTATTCGGAAGCGGACAAGGACGCGCCGCATGTGCAGCTCGCGGACGAGGCCTATCTTATCGGTCCCGCGCCAGCGCGTGACAGCTATCTGCGCGCCGATACCATTCTGGATGTTGCCCGGAAATCCAAGGCTGATTGCGTGCATCCAGGCTATGGCTTCCTTTCGGAAAACACGGATTTCGCGGCGGCTTGTGCGCAAGCAGGCATCGTGTTCGTTGGTCCGCCCTCCTCTGCCATCGAGGCGATGGGCCTGAAGGATGCTGCAAAAACACTGGTTGAAAAGGCAGGCGTGCCGGTTGTGCCGGGCTATCACGGCAGCAATCAGGATCCGGCATTCCTCAAAGAACGCGCCTATTCCATCGGCTATCCCGTGCTGATCAAGGCAGTGGCGGGCGGCGGCGGCAAAGGCATGAGGCGCGTGGACAAGCATGCGGAATTCGAGGAGGCGCTGGCCTCGGCCCAACGCGAGGCAAAGAACGCTTTTGGCGATATCCGCGTACTGATCGAGAAATACGTCACGGCACCGCGCCATGTTGAAATCCAGGTCTTCGGCGACAGCCACGGCAACGTCGTGCATCTGTTCGAGCGCAATTGCTCGGCCCAGCGTCGCCATCAGAAGGTGATCGAGGAAGCACCAGCCCCCGGCATGACGCCAGAGGTGCGGGCTGCAATGGGCAAGGCCGCAGTCGATGCGGCGAAGGCCGTGGGCTATGTGGGTGCAGGCACGGTGGAGTTCATCGTCGACGGTTCACGCGGCCTGCGCACCGATGGTTTCTATTTCATGGAAATGAACACGCGGCTCCAGGTGGAGCATCCCGTCACCGAGATGATCACGGGGCTCGATCTGGTGGAATTGCAGTTTCACGTGGCAGCAGGGGGAGAACTGCCGTTCGCGCAGGATGATCTCGCGATCAATGGACATGCGGTTGAAGCACGCGTTTACGCGGAAGACCCGGAACATGATTTCCTGCCGTCCACGGGAAAGCTCTGGGCGTTGCGGTTACCGGAGGAGACAGCGGTGAGACCGGGGGATTTTCCTTCTCCCCGAGGGGGAGAAGGTGGCAGGCGAAGCCTGACGGATGAGGGGGCACGGAGCCAACAATCCCTCGCACCGCAACCCCCTCACCCTGCCCTCTCCTCCGAGGGGAGAGGGTTCAACGGAACCACACCCGGCATCCGCGTCGATTCCGGCGTAGCGGAAGGCGGCACGGTAACACCCCATTATGACCCCATGATCGCCAAGGTGATTGCCCATGGCGCGACGCGCGACGAGGCACTGGACCGGCTGTCAGCCGCCCTGACGCAGACGATTGTCGCCGGACCGAAAAGCAATGTGGCGTTTCTGAAAGCGCTCGCCAACCATCCGGACTTCCGCGAGGGAAAGCTGGATACGGGGCTGATCGAGCGGGAGAAAGTCGCGCTGGGGGCGGTAGAACAGCCGGTGGATATCGTGTCGGTGAAACTTGCGGCCCTCAGCCTTTTCCACGATGAGCAGAACCGAAACGGCCTTGCTGCAGAATTGCGCGGTGCTTCGCCATTCGACCCATGGTCCACCTTTGACGGCTTTGCCCTGTCGCCCAGTGGCGTACGCTTGCGGCTCACTGTTGATGGCAAGACCATGGAGATTGAGCCGGGCGATGCCTCTGCCAATGATATCGATGCAATGACGGCGGGGGATGATTGCCTTCTCGTCATACGCCACAACCGCCAGACGCGCGTTTCCCTCTTCGATCCCTTTGATGTCGATCTCGATGCCATGGATGATGCTGGTGGCGCGGCGGTCAAATCCCCCATGCATGGCAAGATCGTGGCCTTGATGGTCAAAGCGGGCGAGACCGTGATCAAAGGCCAGAAACTTGCCATCGTCGAAGCCATGAAGATGGAGCATGCGCTGCTGGCACCGCGCGATGGCATCATCGCCGAAGTTCTGGGTGACGTGGGAGCACATGTCAGCGAAGGCGCGATGATCGTGGTGCTGGCCGATGCGTAAGATCATCCTCGCCGCGACGTTTCTTGCGGTGACCCAGAG
>JANNRX010000453.1:0-2043 GCA_031401875.1 Hyphomicrobiales bacterium
CGTAGAGCTTGGCCTGAATGGCTGCTGCAAAAGCATAGAACTTGCCGAAAAACCCGGCCAGAGGCGGAATTCCGATCAGCGAGAACATCAGCATGGCGAGGAGAAAGGCAATCCCGGGGCGCGTGCGTGACAAGCCTGCAAGATCGCTGATCGTCTCCGCATGGCCCTTTTCGGTGCGCAATGCAAGAATGCAGGCAAAGACACCGGCGGTCATCATCAGATACGTCGCCATGAACACGGCAACACCTTGCACACCCGCTTCGCTGCCTGATGCAAGGGCTGTCAGTGCATAACCCATATTGCCAATGGAAGAATAGGCCATGAGGCGCTTGAGGTTCTGTTGCCCGATGGCAGCAAAAGCACCCAGCACCATGGATGCAATGGCCAGGAAGGTGACGATCTGCTGCCATTGCAGGATGATGCCAGGGAAGGCCTCCATCATCACACGTACGAACAATGCCATGGCGGCCATCTTGGGCGCACCCGCGAAAAAGGCGGTGACTGGCGTCGGTGATCCTTCGTAAACATCCGGCGTCCACATGTGGAACGGCACGGCGGAAACCTTGAAGGCAAGACCCGCCGCCACGAAGACAAGGCCGAAGACCGCGCCCGTTGATGCCTTGCCCTGCACGACCAGCGCAATCGTCTCGAAATTCACATTGCCGGTAAAACCATAGATCAAAGAGGAACCGTAGAGCAGCATGCCGGACGAGAGCGCGCCAAGCACAAAATATTTCAGCCCTGCCTCGGAGGATTTCGCATCATCGCGGTGGATCGATGCCACCACGTAAAGCGCCAGGGATTGCAGCTCAAGACCGATGTAAAGCGCCATCAGATCATTGGCCGAAATCATCATCATCATGCCAAGGGTGGCAAGCGTCACAAGGATCGGATACTCGAATTTCTGAATGCCACGGCTCTTCATGAAATCCATGGAGAGCAGGATAGCGATGATCGAGCCGCTCAGGGTCAGCACCTTCATGAAGCGCGCAAAACCGTCGCTGACAAAGGAGCCCTCAAAGGTGGTGACACGTGCCATATCCTGCCCGAGCACAAGCGCCAATGCGCCAAGCATCAGGGCCACGGCGAGCGCATCAATCAGCCTTTGTGATTGATCGCGCTGGACGGCGCCGATGATCAGCATCACCAGCGCGCCGCAGGCCAGCAGAATTTCGGGAAGCGCTGGCCCCAGGGCTGGAATGGCAAAGACAGCTTGAGTGGTGATCATGGGATTGTTCTCACTGCGCCAGCAACGCGGTCTTGGACAGGGCCGTAGCTGCCGCCTGATAGGTCTTGACGATCTGATCGACTGAAGCCGCACAGGCATCAAGGATCGGGCCGGGCTGGATGCCGTAATAGATCACAAGCACAACAAGCGGTGCCAGCAGCGCCATTTCACGACGATCAAGATCCGGAATCGTTTCGAAGACAGGCCGCGTGATCTCGCCAAAGACAACGCGGGCGAACAGCCAGAGCGCATAGCAGGCCGACAGAATAACGCCGGTGGTTGCCAGGAAAGCCACCCAGGTATTGGCCTTGAACGCGCCGAGCAGCGTCAGGAATTCACCGACGAAACCGGATGTACCGGGCAGTCCCACATTGGCCATGGTAAAGACCATGAACACCAGCGCAAACCACGGCATCCGGTTCACGAGGCCACCATAGGCTGATATCTCGCGGGTGTGCATGCGGTCATAGACAATGCCAACGCACAGGAACAGCGCGCCCGAGACAAGACCGTGGCTGATCATCTGGAACACTGCGCCCTGGACGCCCTGGGCGTTACCGGCAAAGATGCCCATGGTGACAAAGCCCATGTGCGCCACGGATGAATAAGCGATCAGCTTCTTGATATCGTCCTGCATCATCGCGACCAGCGAGGTGTAGATGATGGCGATCACCGACAGCGCAAACACGAACGGCGCGAAATAGAGCGACGCATCCGGGAACATCGGCAGCGAAAAGCGGATGAAGCCATAGCCACCCATCTTCAGCAGGATGGCGGCGAGGATCACAGAACCCGCTGTCGGCGCCTCGACGTGG
>JANNRX010000454.1:0-26065 GCA_031401875.1 Hyphomicrobiales bacterium
ATGCTCGAAAGTCTCAAGGAATGTGCTCGTCGCGAGACGACCGACCGGAGAACGCTCTCACCACCAAAACCGCGCCGACGATGCCACAGATCCAGTATTGCAGCGATGGCCGCTCCCCATTGAACAGCGCGGCACAGATGGCCGTAGCCAAAGGCAGAATACCCAGCACAACCCCGCCATGACTGGCAGGCACGGTCAGCATCGCCAGGCCAATGAAACCAGGGAACCCGATGATCAGGCAGAGGGCAACGATGGCAAAATCCAGCCACTGCGCTTTTTGAGGCACGGCACGACGCAGAAACATCAACACACCAAGCGCCATCAAACCCGCTACAGCCGCCCTGCCCATGGTCACAAACCAGGGCGCAAGATCGGCAACCGCAAGCCGTGTTGCGGGAAGCGTTCCACTGAAGATCACAACGCCAAGGAAACCCAGCAGCAACCCCTGTGTCTCACGCGAAAGGCCATAGGCATCCGACTGCTCTGCATTTTGCACCATGGATGAGGCTTTCTCCGGCATGATAGTCGTGGCGATGTAGGATCACGCATCGCCCGATGAGGCCAACGCAAAGAAACTATCACATTGATCGATTTTCCTGATACCCTCTAAAATTGCACTTGCGTATCAGGAGTTTCATATCGCGTTCATCTCAAAGTCTTTTATAGTTTGATCCGATTCAAACTGGAGGAAGTTCTATGAAAAAGTTTTTTACAATGGCAGCCGTTGCACTCACAGTTGGCGGCCTTGCGGCCTGCAATACCCCTGGTGAGCGTGCTGTTGGTGGCGGCTTGATCGGTGGTGCCGCAGGTGCCGCGATCGGCGGTCTTGCAACAGGTCGTGCAGGCGGCGCTATTGCTGGTGGCATCATCGGTGCTGCTGGTGGTGCGATTGTTGGTGCCGCCACGGCCCCATCACAGCCGGAATGCCCACCCCGCGCACCTGTTCTTCGGCAGGACCGGAATGGCAATCTGTTCTGCTCGGCACGCTGAGAAAGTCTTTTTTCTTGTCGCATGACGCGCTGACGCAGCGGTGCAAGCCTGTACTGCTGCGTCTTTTTATGGCTGGGTCCCATGCCCAGAGCTGAAGCGGATAGCGTCTGCGTCAGCAAAGTTTATCCCTCGCCCAATCATGGCGAGAGGAAAGACGGGAAACTGCCTGACGCCCTGCTGCTGCATTATACCGGCATGACAGACGGCGCATCGGCCTTGCTCCAGCTGTGCAATCCGCTTGCGCAGGTTTCATCGCATTATTTCGTTTTCGAGGATGGTCGTATCCTGCAGCTTGTGCCCGAGGCGCGTCGTGCCTGGCATGCCGGGGCCGGGAGCTGGCAGGGTGAAAGCGACATGAACTCTGCCTCGATCGGCATCGAGATCGTCAACCCTGGCCACGACCATGGCTATTGCCCCTTCCCGCCCGTGCAAATGGAAGCTGTGACAAAACTCTGCAAGGATATTGTTGACAGGTGGCAGATCCGCCCCGACCGGGTGATTGCGCATTCTGATATGGCGCCGGCGAGAAAGCGCGATCCGGGTGAGCTTTTCCCATGGCGCGAACTTGCAGAGGCGGGTGTTGGCCTTTGGGTTGAACCGCACCCGATCAGCAGCGGGGTTTTTTTGCACCGCGGCGAATCGGGCGCGCCAGTTGAAGCGTTGCAAACCATGCTCGGGCTTTATGGCTATGGTTTACCCGCCACCGGACATTTCGACGAGGCAACGGAATTGACGATCTTGGCCTTTCAGCGCCACTTCAGGACGGAGCGGATCGACGGCATCGCGGATCGCTCGACAATCGAAACATTGCGCAAACTGATTGCGGCCCGCCCCTGAGAGCGAGCCGCAATGGCTGTTAGGAAGCCCCTGATCTGCGATGTCTTATTGCGTGATTTTCAGCTGACCAATATTGTTTGCGATTGTGGCAAACACCGAGGCCAGTTCGCCTGCATTTGTCGCCGAATAATACAGACGGTTTCCATTTTCAACCGAGGCGCAATCCTGAAGGAGCTGCAAACCTGCCGGGGATATTTCAGCACCCGGTGTGCTGAAGCCGACCGTGTAGATCTGGATACCTTCGTCATTGTTGATGTTGCGGGTCGCTTTTGCATTGGTGCAGGCCTGCAAGGTCCTTGCATTCATGGCGGCTGTTGCCTGAACTGCATTCGTGATGTTCGTGCCGATGCGATTGTTGCGGTAATAGCCGAAGGGCGAATAGATCGAGAGATTTGGATTGCTCGCCTGGTTCCAGAAATTATCACCATCTGTCATCACGACGATAATCTTCTTGTTGCGAATTTGTCCCCCGTTCCAGTTATAAGCCCGTCCATCAGCATAGGGCGCGTTGGGCGATACCGTCCGCCAGCCCCACATGAACCCTTCAAGGATATTGGTATTTCCATCAGCCCGCATGGCATTGATCTTGCTGATCACCGTGGCACTGTTGTTGGTCATCCGTTGCAGAGGGATTGCATTGCAAGCATAATTGGGGCCGCGCCCTGCGCCGTTGCTTACACCTCCCGTATTGGCAATGCTCTTTCGGTTTGTAGTGCCGCCTGGCGTTCCTGTGAGATTGTAACGGCAGATATTGCTGCTGCTGCGGAACCTCCAGTTGCTATCCTGCCAGTTTGCTGTGGGCGCACTGAAAGGAAGGTTAAACAGGGTGGATGTTGGTGATGCCAGGCAGGCTGATTGCGTTGCCGATGTCTCTCTGCCACTGGTATAATTCAGGGTTCGGCTGCCATCATCGTTCATGTAACTGTTGGTTGGTGTGTAGTTTCCGCCACCCCCATTGTCGTTCAGTAGATCCCTGCGTATGCTGGTATCTGCGCGTGTGCCAGGCTCATCGGGCGCAAACATCGGCACAAAGAGACTTGAAGGGCTGCCAACCTGTGGTGCTTCATCATTGGTTCCCCAGGCACCAGGACGCATTTCAAAGCAACCGCCCCATGTCTCGCCGAGTTGCTGGAACAGGCTAAAACGCGATGTCACGCCCGAAGGAGGCAAGGTGCTGGCTGGAAGCAGATTTTCCCAGTGAACAGGCGAAGCACCGTTCAGATCAAGATTGGGATTCGAGGTTGTGCTCATCCCTGCACCGGCATTGACAGTGAGCGTGAAGGGAACGACGGATACCTTGATCTGATCCGGGTTTGTTGATCCGGCAAAGAGGCTAGTGACAAACTGCGTTGCAGCGGTCCTTGCCGCTTCAATCTTTGTCCCGGACATCGAACCGGAATTATCCAGTACAAGGGCGACTTCGAGATAGGTCTGCGCCGGCCGCGACACTTTCGTTCGGGCCTTGATGCAGGGGTTCACAACAGAAACAAAACTTGAGAATGCAAGCTGGAGGCAACCCACGACTTCCACATCCACGTCATTGGGGCCCGAAGGAATCACTGTTACGACTGGAGGGGTAGGAAATGAGCCCGTGGAATTGTTCTGGATGAAAGGTGCAATTCTCTCCAGAATAACGGCCTGTGTCAGCACATTCGGGTCTCTTGCAACAGCAAGAACCCCTGAATCCAGCGCAGATTGCAGGCTGGTTCGCGCCGAAGAAAGACGGGCATAGTCAAGGGCCACACCCGATGCGGTCAGCATCGGCACAAGGCCGAGACCGAACATCATGGCGATATTGCCTCTGTCATTGCGACAGAACCGTTTGAAAATACCATCCCTTTTTGCCATCGAAAGCTCCTGCGAGGCCAATCCTATGTTGAGGAGAGTCTCACAAAAACCTTCACATCTTGTGCAAGCAATTTCAGAAAAGTGATGGGGCTTTTTAAGGGATTTTTTAGCTCTGTTGTTTGATCTTCAAGCCTGCCCATGGCGAAGAGTGCTTCCACTTCCGGCTTGTCAGAAATGTCTCAACTCTGCACCTGATCAAGCCTCTCATTCCGCTGCATGCAGACGATAATCGGCAGGCTCGTAATTCAGAATCGGGGCAAGCCAGCGCTCGACCTCCACAAGATCCATGCCCTTGCGTAAGGCATAATCCTCCGCCTGATCACGCTCGACCTTGGCAACGCCGAAATAATGCGCATCCGGATGTCCGATATAGAGTCCGGAAACCGAGGATCCCGGCCACATGGCAAAGCTCTCGGTCAGGGTCACGCCGATCTTCTTGTCCGCCTCGAGCAGCTTCCACAGTGTCGCCTTTTCGGTGTGATCGGGCTGTGCCGGATAACCTGGTGCCGGACGAATGCCACGGTATTCTTCCATGACAAGTTGTTCGGTCGAAATGCTTTCATCGGCGGCGTAACCCCAGAGTTCGCGGCGAACGCGGGCATGCATGAACTCCGCGAAGGCTTCTGCCAAACGATCCGCCAGCGCCTTGGCCATGATGGCGGAATAATCGTCGTTCTTGCCTTCAAACCGTTTTGCGACCTCGCCCTCGCCGATACCGGAAGTGACGACGAACCCGCCGACGTAATCCGCGATACCGGATGCCCTGGGTGCCACGAAATCGCTCATGGCCGTGTTCGAGCGGCCGTCGCGCCTGGAGAGCTGCTGGCGCAAGGTATGGAACGTCGCAAGCTCTTCCGTGCGGCTCTCGCCCGTGTAAAGCGTGATGTCATCACCCACCGAATTGGCGGGCCAGAAACCGACCACGGCCTTTGCCTGATACCAGCGCTCGTCGACAATGCGCTTGAGCATGGCCCTGGCGTCCTCATAGAGTGAGCGCGCTGCCGCACCCTGTTTCTCGTCATCGAGGATACCGGGGAAGCGACCCTTCAGTTCCCAGGTCTGGAAGAATGGCGTCCAGTCGATGTAGGGGACGAGTTCCGCAAGACTCTGTGTTGAAATGGTGCGTGTTCCCAGGAAGCTCGGCTTCTTCACAGTATAATCCGTCCAGTCGATCCTGAACGGGTTGGCGCGTGCTTTTGCGATCGGCAGGCGCTGCTTGTCGCGTTCAGCGCGGGCATGGGCGTCGGCCACCTTGGCGTATTCCGCCCGGATCGTCGTGATGTAAGTGTCCCGATTGTCCTGATTAAGCAGCGACGACACCACCCCGACAGCGCGGGAAGCGTCGGTGACATAGACCGTCTGGCCCTTGGCATAGTTCGGATGAATCTTGACCGCCGTATGCACGCGGGACGTTGTCGCGCCGCCAATCAGCAGCGGAATGCTCATGCCCTCGCGCTCCATTTCAGCGGCAACATTGACCATCTCATCGAGCGACGGGGTGATCAGCCCGGAGAGGCCGATGATATCGACGCCATGCTTTTTCGCCTCATCGAGAATACGCGCGGCGGGCACCATGACGCCGAGATCGATGACCTCGTAATTGTTGCACTGAAGCACGACGCCGACAATGTTCTTGCCGATGTCATGCACGTCACCCTTGACCGTCGCCATCAAGATCTTGCCGGCAGCAGGCTTGTCAGCCAGACCGGATTCCTCACGTTCTTTCGCCATGAACGGCTCAAGATGTGCGACCGACTGCTTCATGACGCGGGCGGATTTCACAACCTGCGGCAGGAACATCTTGCCCGCCCCGAAGAGATCCCCCACCACGTTCATGCCGGCCATCAGCGGGCCTTCGATGACGTGCAGCGGACGGACGACGCCGAGCCGCGCCTCTTCCGTATCGGCGATGATGTATTCGGTGATGCCGTTGACCAGCGCATGTTCCAGCCGCTTATCCACCGGCCAGGAGCGCCATTCGATATTGTCGTTCTTCGCCTCGCCCTGCTTGCCGTGGGCGGCGAAGCGCGGAGCGGCATCGAGCAGCCGTTCGGTCGAATCCTTGCGGCGGTTGAGCACGACGTCCTCGCACAGTTCCCGCAATTCCGGATCAAGGTTTTCGTAAACCGCGAGCTGGCCCGCGTTGACGATGCCCATATCCATGCCCAGCCCGATGGCATGGTAGAGGAATACCGAATGCATCGCCTCGCGTACGGGCTCGTTGCCACGGAAGGAAAAGGAAAGGTTGGAGATACCGCCGGAGATATGTGCATGCGGCAGGTTGGCCTTGATGAACTTCACCGCATTGATGAAATCGACGCCGTAATTGTCATGCTCCTCAATGCCGGTGGCGACCGCAAAGACATTCGGATCAAAGATGATGTCCTCGGGCGGAAAGCCCGCCTCTTCTGTCAGGATCTTGTAAGCACGGGCGCAGATCTCGCTCTTGCGCTCGAACGTGTCCGCCTGTCCCTGCTCGTCGAAAGCCATGACCACGACAGCGGCACCGTAACGGCGGACAATCCGGGCTTCGGCCAGGAACTTCTCCACGCCTTCCTTCATCGATATGGAATTGACGATGGCCTTGCCCTGCACGCATTTCAAACCGGCCTCGATGACGTGGAACTTGGAGGAATCGACCATCACCGGCACACGGGCGATATCAGGCTCGGCGGCAATCAGATTGAGGAAAGTCGTCATCGCTTTTTCAGCGTCGAGCAGGCCTTCGTCCATGTTGATGTCGATGATCTGCGCACCGTTCTGCACCTGGTCGCGCGCCACAGCCAGCGCCTCGTCGTATTTGTCATCCTTGATCAGCTTGCGGAACTTGGCGGAGCCCGTGACATTGGTGCGCTCGCCCACGTTGACGAAGCGGATGTTCTCGGAAAGCGTGAAGGGCTCCAGGCCGGAGAGCTTCATTAACTGCGGCACATCGGGAATGGCACGCGGCTTCTTGCCCTTGACGGCTTCGGCAATCGCCCTGATATGCGCGGGCGTGGAGCCGCAGCAGCCGCCAACGATATTCACGAGGCCGCTGTCGGCGAAATCCGCGATCAACGATGCCATGTATTCCGGGCTCTCGTCATACAAGCCGAATTCATTGGGCAATCCGGCATTGGGATAAGCACAGATCAGCGTGTCGGCATGGCGCGAAAGCTCGGCCAGATGCGCACGCATCTCTTTCGCACCCAAGGCACAGTTGAGGCCGATAGTGAAGGGGTTCGAGTGACGCACGGAATGCCAGAAGGCCGCAGGAGTCTGGCCTGACAAGGTGCGTCCCGAAAGGTCAGTGATGGTGCCCGAGATCATGATCGGCAGATCGACGCCCTCGCTTTCGAAGGCTTCGAGCACGGCCACAATTGCCGCCTTGGCATTGAGCGTGTCGAAGATCGTCTCGATCAGGATCAAATCCGCGCCGCCGTTAATCAGGCCGCGTACCTGCTCGTTATAGGAAATACGCACCTCGTCGAAGCTTACCGCGCGGTAGCCCGGATTGTTCACATCGGGCGAGATCGAGAGCGTGCGGTTGGTCGGGCCGACGGCACCGGCCACGAAACGGCGGCGACCGTCGCGCTTCTGGGCTTCAACCGCCGCCTCGCGCGCCAGACGCGCGCCTTCGACGTTCAGCTCATACGCCAGGGCTTCCATGTGGTAATCAGCCTGGGCAATGGTGGTCGAGGAGAAGGTGTTGGTCTCGACGATATCAGCCCCGGCCATGAAATAATCGAGATGAATCGCGCGCATGGCATCGGGTTGCGTCAGGATCAGCAGGTCGTTGTTGCCCTTGACGTCGTGGTTCCAGCCCTTGAAGCGCTCGCCACGGAAATCGGCTTCGGAGAATTTCCGGTCCTGGATTTCGGTGCCCATGGCGCCGTCAAGAATCAGGATGCGTTCGCTGGCGGCCTGCTTGAGGGCGGCAAGAACATCGGCACCGTTGGCTTTCTTCAGGGACATCTTCATTACTCCATCCTTCTCCCGCGTGCGGGAGAAGAAAAATTACGCTGCCACTGCTTTCGCAGGAGCATCACCCTTGACGCCCACGAGATGGCAGATCGCATAAACCAGATCAGCCTTGTTCATGGTGTAAAAATGCAGATCAGTGACACCACGATCGACAAGATCAATAACCTGCTCTGCTGCGATGGCGGCCGAGATCAACTTGCGCGTGGCGAGATCATCCTCCAGGCCCTCGAAACGATCCGCGAGCCATTGCGGTACGTGAGTGCCGCAGCGGGTGGCAAAATTCGCAGCCTGCTTGAAGTTCAGCACCGGGATAATGCCCGGCACGATGGGGATGGTGATGCCCGCCGCATGAACCTTGTCGAGGTAGCGAAAATAAAAGTCATTCTCGAAGAAGAATTGCGTGATGGCACGCGTCGCGCCTGCATCGACCTTCTGCTTCAGGATTTCGATATCGGCATCCAGCGAGCTGCTTTCGGGATGTCCCTCGGGATAGGCCGAAACCGAGACTTCGAAATCGCCGATATCGCGGATACCCCGGATCAGATCGGGCGTGTAGGCATAACCCCCGGGATGCGGCACGTAGCTCGTGCCGGCACCCGTTTGCGGATCGCCACGCAGAGCCACGATATGGCGAATGCCCGCATTGTGATAATCGCGGATGACACCATCGATTTCGTCACGCGTTGCCGCCACGCAGGTGAGATGTGCCGCAGGCTTCAGCGCCGTATCCTTGACGATCTTTGCAACCGTGTTGTGGGTGCGCTCGCGGGTTGAACCGCCTGCGCCATACGTCACGGACACGAAGGAGGGATTGAGCGGAGCCAGCCGCTCAACGGATTCCCACAATGCCACTTCCATTTCCTCGTTCTTGGGCGGAAAAAATTCGAAGGAGACTTTCAGTGTGTTGCGGGTCGAAGCGCCACGACTTTTGCGGAAAGGTGTGAGGACCATCAGGCAATCTCCCTGAGACGCGGAGTGGAAAAATGATTGGTGTCGTCAACAATGCGTGGATCGCGCGCTTGCCAGATCGTTACGGTCAGCTTGGTATTGCGATCGCTTTTCACATTGCGGCTTGTCGCATCTGCAAGGCCAGCATTGGCCAGATCCTCGCAGATCTCCTGGGCAGTGAAACCCAGACGACGGTGCGCATGCTCGGCCCGCAGAAATTCAAGATCGTGAGGCGCAAAATCAACCACAAAGAGCCGACCACCGGGTCTGAGGGCGCGGCAGGCCTCGCGGATTGCACGCGCAGGATCATCAAGATAATGCAGGACCTGATGAACAACGACAACGTCATAGCTGTCCCGTTCAACCGGAAGCGCATAGATATCGCCGTGGCGAACCTGGGCATTACGCAAGCCTGCACGCTCTAGATTGGCGCGTGCAACCGAGAGCATGGCCGGGCTGGCGTCAACGCCAACAGCACGTTCAGCGCGCGTGGCCAGCAATTCAAGCATGCGTCCCGTGCCGGTGCCAAGATCCAGCACTGCGCGAAACGGGCCCTTGCCAATCTCGGAGAGCAGCGCCTTCTCAACGTCGGTCTCCGCCACATGCAGGGCGCGCAACCTGTCCCAGTCAACGGCGTGTTCGGCAAAATAACTGTCCGCACTTTTCACACGTTCGGCACGTACTTCCGTCAGGCGTGCGCGATCAGCGGTCAGGACCGCGTCGGTAGAATCCATTGTGGCCAGCGCATCACGCACCAGACGGGCAGAGCCCTTCTCCTGCAAGCGGAAGAAGGCCCAGGCCCCTTCACGGTGGCGTTCCACCAGGCCCGCATCCACCATCAACTTGAGATGACGCGAAACGCGGGGCTGGGACTGGCCAAGGATTGTCGTCAGTTCCGTCACCGTAAGCTCTGCTTCGCCCAGCAAAGCGGCGAGGCGCAGGCGCGTGGGCTCTCCCAGCGCTTCAAGTGCGGCGAGCGTATTCTTGAACGTGATCGAAGCGGCGCGCATGGGCGTTTCTCATTACTCGTATAAAGATATGTTTATACGCAAATGAGGATTGATGCAAGAGCAAGGGCGCAGGGCAATCGCTTCTGGCATCAATGTCATTCCAGAACTGTGAAGCGACAGCGGAACAGTATCTGGAATCCAGCGCAACCGTTCGCCGAAGGCGGCATAATCAGAGTGCAGAAGACACTTTATGCTGGATTCCCGATCTCATGATCCGGCTTACGCCGGACATCGTCGGGAATGACAAGAGGAGAAAAGCAACGCCGCCTCACCAGGGACGCACGCTCCCGTCCCAGCGGAAAAACTGACCCGTGTCCTGGATCGACAAACGGTCGATCAGCGCCATGAGACCGGCGGCGCTTTCGGTGGGCGTGATGTCAGCCCCTTGCCCGCCCATATCGGTCTGGACCCAGCCGGGATGGGCCACCGCGACCGTGATGCCTTCGGGCTTCAGTTCCATGGCGAGCGTCTGCATCACCTTGTTGACGGCCGCTTTCGAGGCGCGGTAGGCGACGGAACCGCTTCGTTCCAACGAGAGGGCACCCATCTGGCTGGAGATGGTGAGAATGCGCGGTACTTTCGACTGCCTGAGATGGGGCAGGAATGCCTGTGATACCCGCAGTGGCGCAATGGTATTGACGGCAAGTGTCTGCGCAAAACCGGCGAAATCTGTGTCCAGCGCCGTTTGCCGGTCGGGCCCCATGATGCCAGCATTGTTCACCAGAACATCAATAGGCTCCTTGAGTGCCGCCGCGGCACGGGCAACGGAACGGTCATCCGTCACCTCCATGCCAATGACAACGACCTGTTCCCGTGGGGATTGTTTCAGGATCTCCGGCAGGCGAAACGGATCACGGACCATGGCGATCACCCGGTCTCCCCGTGCGATGCAGGCCTCGGCAAGCGCAAGACCGATACCCCGGTTGGCACCAGTAATAAGAAGCGTTGTCATGCTTGGCCTGTTTGCTGTGGCTGCTTACTCGGCAGCGATGGCGGGTGGGGCTTCCGGGAGACGGCCGGAGAGATTATCGAGACTGGAGATGATATGTTCCGCCAGTTTGTCCGCGAGAGGAGACGGTTCCAGACGATTGCGCATCAGGGCAACCTTCACCGAAGGCAGTGCAGGAAATCCGTCTGATGGACCCAGAACACGCATGCCGGGCCGGATAGCACTTTCCGGCAGCACAGAAACGGCCAGACCTGCTGTCACCGTTGCACCAACGGCAGTCGAATTCCAGCTGGCATAGAGCACGCGGAAGGGGCGGCCGATGCGCTCCAGCCGTTCGGTTGCGGCCTGCCGCCAGGCGCAGGTGGGCCGGCCGAGCGCCAGCGGCACGGGATTTTCCTCATGCACCTGCGAACGGGCCGAGGTGACCCAGAGCAGGCGTTCATGGCGGATGACTTCGGCGGGGCCGCGATGATCCGAATGGGTAATGATCGCCAGATCCAGCTCGTTCGCCTGCAGGCGTTCGACCAGCATCGGCGTCGGCTCGCAGATTACCGTCACCTCGACCTTGCAATTGGACCGCGTGAAACGGGCCAGAATTTCAGGAAGATAACGGTCGGCATAATCATCCGGGACACCCAGCTTGATGCGCCCGGAAAGGGCAGCATCAGTGAAGCTGAGCATGCAATCCTGATTCAGGCTGACAATGCGGCGCGCAAAATCCAGCAAGCGCTCACCATCCTCTGTCAGCTTGGAGGCGCGGCCATCCTTCTCGAAAATATCACGCCCGACACGCTCTTCCAGCCGCTTCATCTGCATGGAGACCGCCGATTGGGTCTTGTGCACGATATCCGCCGCTCTGGTGAAGGAGCCGGTGTCAGCAATCGCAGTCAATGTCCTGAGTTGATCGATATCGAGCAAATGCGCCATGCTGGTCTCCTGAAGAGTGAAAAGGATATTAGGTCAATGTTTTTGATGCGCAAGCTCAAAAACATTCGTTTGAATTATGATTTAAGCAGGATCATGCTGTTTTGTGTGATGGATAAGCCTGTTCCATCATTTCAAGGAGAGATGCCATGACCAAGTTTGTGCCCCGGACCTCAAAGCCCGCCACATTCACGCTCGCACTCACTGGCATCGCTTTTCGCGCCATTGCACAGATATTTGTGGTTCTGAAAAACCGCCGCCAGATCGCCCGACTTGCCGATCTGGATGATCGCGCCTTGAAGGATATTGGCCTCATCCGCTCGGATGTTGATGCCGCACTGACGCTGCCGCTGCATCTTGATCCCTCGCACCACCTGCGGGAGGTGAGCGGCCATGCCAAGGGCGGATACAAATCAGAGAATACGGTTCAACCGCTCGATCTGAACCGGGTTCGATGCAATGATGCGGCTGTGACAGCGCCTCATCTGCAGGCCGCCGGTATCTGACCCGGCACAGCCCGGCCTAGAAATGGGCTTTCATCACGGTCGCGCATTTTAACGCTAACGCACGAATCAATACGGCTCCGAAACGGTGATGTGCCAATATCGTCACCATGTCCGTTGTGTTAGGCCATTCCCAGGCGTTGCGGCTGCTGCACGATGTCTCGTTGCAGCAGGTGCGCGATGGTGGGTATGATCTTTCCAACCGTCAGATCGCCATTCTGCTGACGATCTATCTCGAAATTCCCCCTCATACCGTGCGCGGACTGGCCCAGAAACTCAATGTCACCAAACCGGTGATCACAAGGGCTCTGGATGCCATGGGCGAGATGGATCTGGTGGCTCGGCGGCGTGATCCGGCAGATCGGCGCAATGTCATTGTACAAAGGACTGTGCAAGGCGCACTTTTTCTGGAAAAGCTGGGCGATCTTGTTCTTGATAAAGCAAAGTCCCTGGCACCATGATGCAGACCCATGACACAGACTGACAAGCGGCTGACACCGGATATTCCAGCAGGTGCCATAGCAAGACACATGCGCGTCGCGGTCGGGATTACCGCCTTGCGGCCAAGGCCAGCGGGCGATGTCGGCATCGACACGGAACTGGTGTTCGGCGAAACGCTGCGCTGCTTCGACGAGATGGAAGGCTGGAGCTATGTGCAGGCCGAGCGCGATGGATATGTCGGCTATGTCGCCTCCAACGCACTGGAATCTGCCCGCCAGCCCGCTACACATCAGGTGCTTGGCCTGCGGAGTTATGTCTATTCCGGTCCCAGCATCAAACTGCCAGACCCCATTCTGATCCCGCAAGGCGCGTTGCTGACAGTGACGACCATGGCAGGCAATTTTGCCGTGCTCGATGGCGGCGGCCATGTCTATGCCGCGCATATCATGCCGGTTGCTCAGGCCGCGACCGATTACGTCAGCATTGCCGAGGCTTATCTTGGAACGCCCTATCTATGGGGTGGGCGCACCAGCCTGGGGCTCGATTGCTCCGGGCTTTTGCAGACAAGCCTTCGCCAGGCCGGGATAGCAGCACCGCGCGACAGTGACATGCTGGAGCGGTTTTTTCCGAATGCACTGCCCATAACGCCGGATTTCAGCGGCCTCAGGCGAGGGGATGCCGTGTTCTGGAAGGGCCATTGCGGCATCATGCGCGATGATAAAACGCTGCTCCATGCCAACGGCCACCACATGAGCGTCGCCAGTGAACCCCTGAAGCAGGCGGTTGAGCGCATTCTGGCCAAAAGCTTTGGCCCGATCACATCCATCAAGCGGCTTTGATCCGCGAGCGCTGCCCTGAAGGCAGGATCCTGTCTCAGGGTTTCTGCTGTTCGATATGATGCGCAATGGCATTGGCATAATAGGCAATCAGAACCTTCTCCTCAGGATTGGCGCGGTAGAGCCCATCAGCTTCCAGCACGAGATGGCGCAAGGTCAGCATCCTTAGGCCTGCACCAACCGCATAATCCATATCGCCCCGTGGCAAGTGAATATGCACGCCATTGCTGCGCAAGCTTTCCATCAGAGCGCCCGCACGCGCCTTGATCTCGATTTCCGACAGCGACTCATCGGGTGCCTGGCGAAACAGGGTCGCAATCAGGCAGACCGGCAAAACCGGCACGACCCTGGCCACGGCTGCCATCAGATCGGCACCGAGTTCACCAACGCTGGCAAAACGCTGCGCATCGTTCAGCTTGCGAAAATCAATCTTGCTGTGGCTGGTCCACTCGCGCAGTGAAACCGGTGTGCCGAAAGAGACGCAGGCATAACCATTGCGATACCAGCGGCCTGAAGAGACAAGCCGGAGCGCCTTGCCGAGATAGCGCAGGAAACCCCAACCGCGAATTTTCCTGCTCTTCCCGCCGGCTTCACGCTCGATTCCGGCCGTAAGGTTGCGATCCTCAAGAACCCGGTCATAGTTCAGGCCAACGGGCACGAACACGATATCGCGCTCGGCCTCCGCATCAAAATTTGCCACCAGATACGAGAGCAGCCCCAGCCTGGCCGGACGCAATCTGCCATCGCGGCTCAGGCCACCTTCCGGAAACATCGCCTGGGTCACGCCTTCAGCGGTCGAGAGCTGGACATAGCGGGCGAGGACCTTGCGATAGAGTGGATCACCGGAATCACGGCGGATGAAATAGGCTCCCATGGCCTTGATCATGTTCTGCAACAGCCAGACCCGTGCCCATTCTCCTACCGCATAGGACAGAGCCGAGGAGGCGGAAGCCATATAGGTGACGAGGACATAATCCATGTTCGAGCGATGGTTCATCACGAAGATAACCGCGGAATCGGGATTGATCTTCCCCAAAGCCTCGTCATCAGCATAACCCAGACGAACACGGTAAAGCAGGGTGGAAAGCCAGCGAGCGGCTTTGGCACCGATCTTGAAATAGGCATAAGCATTGAAATTTGGCACGATCTCGCGGGCATAGCCCTGCACCCGCGCCATGGTCACGGCCTGCGGTTCCCCCACATTGAGCGCATGGGCATGAGCCGCCTTGATGAGTTCCTGATCATGGATCAGACGGTCGACCAGACTCTGGCGCCGGGTCAGTTTGAACGGCTGGATGCGCAATTTGAGATGCTGGTTCAACTCATCAATGATGAGATTGACGCGCCCGCGCAACATCCAGCGGACACCCGGCACCAGCAATCGATCCACCATGCCGATGGCCGCCAGCCCTGTCGCCATCACCACCAGCCAGAGCGGCAGTTCTATCGTGCTTGCCACGCGTCCCCTTCAATAGCCCTCTCGCGGGACTTGCCGAAGAGTTTGGCAGGGAATGCAATGGAGGGCAAATAGTCGACTGGCACTTTCAGAACGAGTCGATGGCGCGTACACGTCACTCGCTTCCGCTGAAGGGCACCCACAGGGTATCGAGCATTTTACCTCCAAAGAGGATCGACATCGTTGTCCTGGAGACTGCAAGCCTCGAAAAAGCTTTAACCCGTTTTCATGACGTGCTTTAGGATTCTTCCATGACCCAGTTTGCAAAATCATCAAACCAGCAGCCGCCCCCCCCAGAGAACGCTTTTCTCAAACTTGCGCTGGAGATGGGGCCGCTGATGGTTTTCTTTCTCGGCAATTCGAAACCGGAGCTGCTCAAACCCCTGCTGCGGCCAATGCTTCCTGCGACCCTTCTCGATGGACCACAAAGCGGCATTTTTGTTGCCACGGCCGCCTTCATGATCGCCATGCTGGTCTCGCTTGTCCTGACCCGGGTGTTGCTGAAGAAACTTCCCATCATGCCGCTGGTTTCCGGTGTTGTTGTGCTGATCTTCGGTGGTCTGACGCTGTGGCTGCAGGATGATCTTTTCATCAAGCTGAAACCGACAATCGTGAACACACTGTTTGGAACAGTGCTGCTCGGCGGCCTCGCCCTGGGAAAACCGCTGCTGCCCTATGTGCTCGACAGTGTTTTCAAACTGACGCAAGAAGGCTGGAAGCAACTCACCCTGCGCTGGGGATTGTTCTTTTTCCTGCTTGCCGCAATCAACGAGATTGTCTGGCGGATGTTCTCGACCGATTTCTGGGTTAGTTTCAAGGTCTGGGGCGTGATGCCGCTCACCATCATCTTCGCCATGTCGCAGATGGGCCTGCTGCAACGCTATGGATTGAACGAGGATGAACGTCCCCAGGGCTGACCATCGTCCTCATCCGGCGTCAGACGCGGCTGATGGCGTTCGACCAGATCGCGAAAGCCCTCGCTATCAAATCCGATGGTCCAGGGTCGAAAGCGCAGGGTTGATAGGCGGCCATTGTCGCGCCAGTAAAAAACCGCGTCACCGAACGAGAATTCCAGCCTGACAATATCGGCCCATGCGATACGCCGCCAGCCTGTCCAGCGCTCAAACGTGAGGCCGCTCTCGCCAATGGTCAGCAGCACGCGCCTGCCCAGAAAACCGAAGAGCGATGGCAATGCAAGGAGGGCAACCAGAGTCTGAAGAGTGGCAATGGCGATTTGAAGATCGCGGGGCCAGATCGAAACAAAGCCAAAGACAAAACCGCGTTGCGGGTATCCCCCACGCAGGAGTTGGCCAAGATCGCTGATGCCATGCCAGGCTATCCATGCAGCAAAGATCCACCCCGTGCAGACCGGCCAGAGGCTCCAGCGAAAGCGCTCCTGCTCCCGCATCTCAGCGCATCGCCTTCTCGATCTCGGATTTGAAGGCCGAAACATTGCCCTGCGTCAGCGGCCCCACCAGTTTGTGTGCAATCGTGCCATCCGCCCTGACGATGAAGGTTTCTGGAACACCATAAACACCCCATTCAATGGAGGCGCGGCCGTTGGCATCCACGCCGACAGCGGCATAAGGATTGCCCTTGGCCTCCAGAAAACGGCGGGCATTCTCCGGCGGATCCTTCTGGTTGATGCCAACGATGTGCAACCGGTTGTCTTTCGCCAGATCCATCAGAAACGGATGCTCTGCGTGGCAGGGCGCGCACCATGAGGCAAAGACATTGACAAGAGTCACGCCTTTGCCTGTGGGTGCCCTGGAAGCAATTGCTCCTTGGTCAAGGCCCGGGATGGGCTGCCCGTCCCGGCGCAGGTTCTCAAGGCCCGGCAGCGCGATGCCCGGTGCGGCACGGCCGATCAGCGCGGAAGGCAATGTCGTCTTTTCGCCCCTGAACAGACCGCCAAGAAACAACGCTGCGAGAGCCATGAAGGCGAGCAGCGGCAGGGCTGTCAGCCAGGAACGACGCGCAACCGGCATGGCTTCACGCATCGCGGTCATCCGGAATTTCGCCAAGGCGCCGCTTTGCCACCCGATAGTGCGATACGCTGCGCCAGACGAGCGCGCTGATCACCACAAGCGTGACCGCATAACTCGCAAGAATGAACCCGCCGTTTTGGCCAAGATCAAGCATGGTCAGCCCCGTGCCGCATTGAGCATTTGCCGACGCAGGCGCCGCTCCATCAACTCCGTACGCATGCGCAGCAGCAGCAAGGTTGCAAACAGCAGAGCCGCGGCAAGCCCCATGACCAGCAATGGCCAGAGTTGGGAAGAATGGATCGTCGGCCCATCAAGGCGCAGAACAGAGGCTGGTTGATGCAGCGTATTCCACCAGTCGACTGAAAACTTGATGATGGGAATATTGATGGCACAGACCAATGTGACGATGGAGACCGCTTTGGCAGCAATCGTCGGTTCTTCGATGGCACGCCAGAGCGCAATGACGCCCAGATACATCAGCATCAGCACGAGCATGGATGTCAGACGGGCGTCCCATACCCACCACGTGCCCCACATCGGCTTGCCCCAAAGCGACCCCGTGATCAGGCAAATGGCGCAGAAAGCAGCCCCGATCGGTGCGGCTGCTTTCTGCGCAACATCGGCCAGAGGGTGGCGAAACACCAGACTTCCAATAGCCGAAAGCGCCATCATGCTCCAACCGAAGAGCGCCATCCAGGCCGCAGGCACATGCACGTACTTGATGCGGATGGTTTCGCCCTGCTGATAATCCGGCGGGGCTACAAACCAGGCCCCGTATTGTCCGATGAGGATTGTCACAATGGTGAGAGCCGCGAGCCACGGCAGCATGCGGTCCGCGACACGCGTGAACCTCTGGGGATTGGCGATTCTGGTGAGAATGTCCGTCATGCAACATGAACTAGGACGCCGTGCTTAAACTTGCAACGGCAGCCCCTTAAGAGTGTTCAATCAGCGTTCGCGGAAGGCCCGGTTGAACTGGTCAAGCATTGGCTTTGCCAGATACTCGAGCGGCGTACGCTGCGCCGTTTGCAGAAAGGTTTCCGCCTGCATGCCAGACAGGATCTTGAGATCGCCCAGTTTGACGCGTTCGCTCTGCGGCGTGGTGATGCGGATCGTGTAATAGATCGCGCCTGTCTGTTGCTCGCGGATGACATCCGCCGCAATACGCGACACAGTACCTGTAATTTCTGGTGTGGTGCGCTGATTGCCGGCCTGAACCTTTACAACCGCTTTCTGGCCGATGAAGAGCTGATCCACATCAGTGGGCGAAACCCGTGCCTCGATCTGCAATTCTTCGTTATAGGGAACAATCAGCATCGCAGGCTCGGCAGGCGAGATGACGCCGCCCACGGTATGCACATTGAGCTGATGCACGTAACCTTCGATCGGCGCACGAATCTCGACCCTTTTCAACTGGTCCTCAGCGGCAATCTTGCGTTCCAGCAACTCGGATGACTTGGCCTGAATCTCGCGAAGTTCCTTGCTGACCTCGGTCTGTACATCAATCCCGAGTTGCAAAAGCTGCAATTCGATTTCGGCAATCCTGCCTTCCGACTGTGCCTTTGATGCCAGCAACTGCCCACGTTGGCCTTGCATATTGGCGGCTTCACGCTCCAGCGGCATCACACGGGTGATAGGAGCAAGGTTGCGCTTGAAAAGATCACGCACGCCCACAAGCTCGCGATCCAGGAATTTGATCTGCTGCTCGCGTGAAACAGACTGCGCACTCACGCCCGCAATCTCCTCGCGCAGCTGATCCACGCGCTTGAGAAGCTGCTGCCTCTGGCCTTCGCGCTGGGAGATGCGAGTTTCAAGCAACCGACGTTCCGCCGCCATGGACCGGGTGACCTCCGGGATTTCTGCACGAGCCATGAGTGCAGGCAAAAATTCGATCTCGGTTTTGCGATCCCGTTCGGTTTCGAGGCGGCTCTGACGCGCCATCAGTTCATCAAGCTGGCTGACAATGATCTGCAGGTTCGATTTGGTGACTGTTTCATCCAGACGCAGGACCAGATCCCCCGCCTTGACATAATCGCCTTCTTTCACTGGCAATTCGGCCACGACGCCGCCTGTCTGGTGCTGGACTTTCTTCACATTGGAATCGACCACAAACTGGCCGGGTGCCACGACCGCACCGGACAAGGGCGATGTCGCCGCCCAAAGCCCCAAGGTACCGCCAAAAAGACCAATGGCGCTGACCCCGAACAGAAAGGAGTTCCGCAGCGAAACAAGATAGGCCGTTGGTGTCTCGGGGGCTGTCATTGTCCACTCTCTTTCTTTTGTGCAAGAGAACTGCTGCCCGCCGTTGCGGCAGCCCGCAACATGGCAACCTGATTGGTAACATCGGCAGGCATTGTCTGAACAGGAGATAGCGGCGCTGAACGGGCCGCTTCCTGAGGCGCGCCACCTGCTTTGCCATTCTGGGCCGCCTGTGCTGCCTTGATCAGATTCTGACGGTATTCCTCCCGTGTGATCACCTGAAAGCGGCCTTCATGCACGCGGCCGACGAAGTCCACGGCGGAAAGCAGCGCTGTCTTGTGCGAAACCACAATGACAACTGCCCCACGGGAGCGCGCCTGGGCCAAGGCGGCAACAAGAGCGGATTCACCATCTGTATCGAGATTCGAATTCGGTTCGTCCAGTACCAGCAGGAATGGATCCCGGAAAAGGGCACGTGCCAGGCCGATGCGCTGGCGCTGACCGCCTGAAAGTGTCATGCCCGCTTCGCCAATACGCGTTCCATAACCATCCGCAAATTTAAGGATGATGTCGTGTGCCCCCGCTGCCTTGGCAGCCGCCACAATCTCTTCATCGCCGATATCGGGCAAAAACCGCGCAATATTCTGAGCAACCGTGCCCTCGAACAATTCCACATCCTGCGGCATATAACCGACATGCTGGCCAAGCTGCTGCGGGTCCCATTGATCGAGGGCCGCACCGTCGAGCCGCGCACTGCCACGCATGGCAGGCCAGACTCCGGCAAGCGCGCGGATCAAGGTCGATTTGCCACTACCACTGTGGCCGATGATCAACAGGCCTTGCCCGGCCTTGAGGGCGAAGCCCGCGCCGACAACCAGCGGCGTGTTACGTCCGGGAATACCGACCGCGAGATCCTCGACGATAAAATCCCGCTGCGGCGTGGGAAGCTGCGTTTTGGGCTTTTCCAGAGCTTGCGCCGCCAGCAATTCATTCAGACGATCCAGAGATTGCCGTGATGCGACAAATCCCCGCCAATGCGCCACGGCTGTTTCGATGGGTGCCAGCGCGCGCGACGTGAGAATCGATGCTGCGATCATCGCACCGGGTGACATCTGCTGCTGAATCACGAGATAGGCACCAAGGCCAAGACCAGCGGATTGAAAAGCCATGCGGAAGACTTTCGCGCCTGAGCCGATGCCGTTGACGGAATCCGATATGACAAGATTGCTGGAGACGAAGCGCTGGTTCACTTCCCGCCAGCGTTCCCTGAAAATGGCCCCCATGCCCATGGCCTGAAGCGCTTCGGCATTGCGGCGGCTGGCTTCCGCAAGCAGCATACGCTCGGCACCAATCGTTGTCAGCGAGAGTGTTCCCTGCTTGGTGCTGCGCTCGGTCCAGAGTGTCAGACCAAGAATGATCAACCCGCCGCATATGGCCAGAAGCCCGATCCAGGGATGCAGGAGAAAGCAGCCGATCAGGAAGATCGGCATGAAGGGCATGTCCAGAAAAGCTGTCGGCCCCATGCCTCCCAGGAAATTCCGCAGGGTATCGAGATCACGAACACCCTGCATCGCCTGATCGCTGCGCGCACCGCGCAGGGGCAAGGTCCGCATCATCTCGAAAACTTTTGGTGAAAGCCCGTGATCAAACTCCGCTCCGATGCGCGCCAGCATCCGTGCACGCACAGCATCCAAAATGCCCTGAATGATGAAGGCTGCCAGTACGATCAAGGACAGTCCGACAAGTGTGGCAATGCTGCGGCTGGAAAGCACCCGGTCATAGACCTGCAACATATAGATCGAGCCGGTAAGCATCAGGATGTTGATGCATGCCGAAAACAGGGCAATGCCCGAAAAAGCCGAGCGCAGCTTCTTTAGCTCATCGGAAGCTGGCTGCTTTCGAAGACCGGACCTGACCATGTATTGACCCCGTACCTGGCTCTTTCGGAGCCAAACTTTAATACTTTCTGCGCCTTTCAGGCACAAGAGCAGGTTTTTGAAACATGCTGCTGTTAACCCGAATAAGCATTGTCCCTGTCAAGGAATGATTAAAGTGAGCCATCTCACGACGCATGACCCTCAAGCATGCTGAAATTTGAGTAAATCAATTCTGCTTTTCAATTTTCATCAGCCTGTCGATTTTTGCATTACACACCCGCAGGATCACTGCCCCCTCCGGCATGGCATCGAAAAGAGCGGCATCCGTTCCTGTCATCCAGACCTGCCCACCCAGAGCTGCAAGGCTTTTATAGAGTGCGCTGCGCCGATGCGGATCGAGATGGGCCGCCACTTCATCAAGCAAAACAATCGGCGCGATACCGGACATGCGCCGGACAAGGCGGGCATGGGCCAGAATCAGGCCAATCAGCAAGGCTTTCTGCTCTCCGGTCGAGGACAATGCGGCGGGCATATCCTTTGGTCCGTGCCGCACCAGAAAATCCGAGGTATTGGGCCCGATGAGCGTTCGTCCCGCGGCCTGATCTTTCCAGCGATTGTCCCTGAGGAGCTGGCGATACCAATCCTCCACCTCCAGTGCAGTTGCACTGCCAAGCGCATTCTCGATATCCCCATCGAGCGCCACATCCGCAAAGGGAAAAGCCGATTGCGGATCATCCTGCTCACGACAAAGCACGGACAGAAGAGTGACAGCTTCACGCCTCGCTGCCCCGACGGCCACAGCTTTTTCCGCCACTTCCCGCTCTATCGCATCAAGCCAGTTTGGATCGGGCTGTCGCTCTTCCAGCAAACGGTTGCGCGAGCGCAAGGCTTTGTCCAGGGCATTGACCCGCGCCCCATGGGCACTGTCAACGGCCAGAACCAGACGGTCCAGAAAGCGCCGCCGATCCCCTGCCGGGCCACGGAAAAGGCTGTCATTGTCCGGAGTCAGCCAGAGGATACGGCAATGATCGGCAAAAGCGGTGGCAGACGTGACGGGCTCGCGGTTGATCCGGCAGCGGCGGCTGGTATCATTGTCGGGGACATATCCGGCACCAAGCTGCACGGGGCCCAGAGCGCCCTCGATTTCCACGGAAACGGCAAAGCCGCCCTTTCCGCCGTGTCGACCGATATCGTCAAAATCAGCGCGCCGTAGTCCCTTTCCCGGAGACAGGAGCGACAAAGCCTCAAGTATATTGGTCTTGCCAGCACCATTGTCACCGGCCAGCGCCACCATCTGCGCCTCGATCACAAGATCAAGGCTATGATAATTGCGGAAATCTGACAGGATGAGACGGTTTATCCGGGTCACGAATCCTGGTCTTAAACGCGCATCGGCATCAGCACATAAAGCGTTGATGCACCTTCACGATCCTGGATCAGGGTAGGCGACGACGCATCGGCCAGCTTGAACAGGGTTGTATCGCCTTCAAGCTGATTGGCAATATCAAGGAGGTAGCGCGCATTGAAGCCGATCTCGATGCCGCCCGCATCGTAATCAACCTCGATTTCCTCAACCGCATTGCCTGCATCCGGATTGTTGACCGAAAGCGTCAGTTTGCCATCCCCCAGGGACAGTTTCACGGCGCGACCGCGCTCGGAGGATATCGTCGAGACACGGTCGACAGAGCGGGTGAAATCAGCGCGCTCGACTACCAGTCGCTTGTCATTGCCGACAGGAATAACCCGGGTGTAATCCGGGAAAGTGCCGTCAATGAGTTTGGAGGTCAGCAGCACGTTGCCGATGGCAAAGCGGATTTTTGCCGTGGAAAGCTCCACCAGGATATCGCCCTCGCTTTCAGCCACGAGCTTGAGCACCTCGGCAACAGTCTTGCGCGGCACGATGATGCCCGGCATCCCTGCGGCACCTGCGGGAGATGGCAGCTCGGAACGGGCAAGACGGTGGCCATCTGTTGCCACAGCGCGCAGCATGACACCCGCATCCGTATCAACAGTGTGCATGTAAATGCCATTGAGATAATAGCGGGTTTCTTCGGTCGAGATGGCAAATTGAGTCTTCTCGATCAGGCGCTGCATTTCTCCTGCCGCGATGGAGAAGCGATGCGAGAGATCGCCCGCAGCCATGTCGGGAAAATCATGCTCTGGCAGGGCTTGCAGCGTAAACCGGGACCGCCCGGACTTGATGATCAGCTGTGAGGCATCCACGCCTGTTTCCAGAGAAACCTGGGCACCATCGGAAAGTTTGCGCACAATATCGTAAATCATGTGGGCCGGAACGGTTATTGCTCCGTCAACGCTGCTTTCCGCTGATAATGTCTCGACAACCTCGATATCAAGATCCGTCGCCTTGAGCTGAAGGCTGCCCCCTGCCGCGCGCAGCAGGACGTTTGACAGGATTGGAATCGTGTTGCGGCGCTCGACGACGCGATGCACATGTGCAAGCGATTTAAGGAGCGTGGATTGTTCGACGGTGACTTTCATGGACTTTATCTGGCCTCAGACTGCGGCGACTTGCAAGGAAATGAAAACAACAATGTCTGCATTCTGGCATGACGTTGCCGCGCCACGCGGCAAAACTCAAGAGGCTCAACCGCCAAGGCTGCATTATACGCGCTGACAGCGCCAATCATCCACAGGTTGAACCTGCGCAGCGGATGCGCTGCACGCACCGCGCAATGCCGAGTATCATTCCTGAAGCATGCGCTTGAGAAGGTCGATCTCGCCAGCCAGCGCCACATCCTGCCCGGTCAGATTTTCGATCTTGCGCACGGCATGCAGCACTGTGGTGTGATCCCGCCCGCCGAAACGGCGGCCTATCTCGGGCAATGAGCGCAAGGTGAGGGCCTTGGAGAGATACATGGCGATCTGTCGCGGTCGCACTACTGTCGCTGTGCGCCGTGACGACAGGATGTCCGATTTGCTGACGTTATAATGGCCCGCAACAAGACGCTGGATATCCTCGATCTTGACCTTTTTGGGTTCGCGGGTGCGAATCAGATCCTTGATCGCGGTTTCCGCCGTTGCAAGGTCCAGAGGTGCACCAGACACCGCCGCATGCGCGAGCATACGGTTCACAGCCCCCTCAAGATCACGCCCATTGGCTGTTAATTGCCTGGCAAGCCACGTCACGACCTCGGGCCGCACTTCGAATGTCGGGAGATGAGACCGCGCTGCGGCAATTCGCGCCTCCAGGATCCGAACCCGCAATTCCTCATCCAGTGTCCCCATCTCAACGACAAGACCAGCCTGAAGCCGGGATCGCATGCGCTCCTCGACCGATTCAAGATCGCAAGGCGGGCGATCCGACGCAACGATGACCTGTTTGCCCGCGTCCATCAAGGCGTTCAGCGTGTGGCAAAACTCCTGCTGGATCGACTTCCCGGTCAGGAACTGGACGTCATCAATCACCAGAACATCGATCGCGCGGAGTTTTTCCTTGAAAGCGATGGCTGTCTGCGCCTTCAGGGCAGCTACAAAGCCGTACATGAATTTCTCGGCCGTCAAATAGACAATGCGGCGACCCGAATTCTCCAGCATTTGCGCAAGCGCCTGGCAAAGGTGTGTTTTGCCCAATCCCACACAGGAATGAATGTAAAGTGGATTATAAAGCGGCTTTTCCCCCAGACCGGAGCGGGCGGCCTGCTGTGCGGCGGAATGGGCGAAAGCATTGGATTGCCCAACGAGAAAATTCTGAAACGTCAACCGGCGGTCGAGCGGGGATCCCATCAAGGCTTCGTTATCCTGAGGTATGATCTGAGTGTTCGGCTTGTCACTGACATGGAGGCCGACGGCTGCAATACCTGGACGAGCTTTCTCGCAAGATTCATTCTTTGCGGCGCGCAAAAGCGAGGATTTCTGCCCGGCGACGCGCACCACAAGGGCGACATCATCCACGCCACATTCGTATTCAATGAAAAGACGCTGCAACCGGTCACGGTAATGGGCATTCACCCAGCTTTTCAGAAACTTGGTTGGAACACTCAGATGTGCAATTCCGCCAACGGCCTCAACAAATTCCATGCGTGCAAACCAGCTGCTGAAAACATCCTCACCCAGCTCGGCCTTGAGCTGCATGCGAATCCGAAGCCAGACAGTCTGCAAGGCCGCAAAATCACACCCGGCATCCTCAGAAATGCGCGGTTTCCCCATAATCATTGTCGCCTCTTGCCCCGGTTCTTGGCCGATTTGCATATCGTTTCTTGAATACATTTGCTGCGTCTCTTCCAGAGCAATAGCGCGATAATAATAAGCAAAAGCGGGGGTCTTGCGCGGTCCTTTTTTGGACCGCCGTGACACTCGGCAATTGTAAAAAAGTCCGCCTTATCCTGTCTTCAATTCACGTGCAGACGAGTATCACAATGGCGACAAAAATTTCGCATTCCCCACCTCCCAGAATCGCCCTGTATCATGCCTAGCGGCAAGAATGCCCTGTCCAGAGACCATGCCAATTTGTCTTTTTTCAAAAACAATCTCTCTCCGGCGAATCGGAAATTCGCCGGTTTGATCGTGTTCCGAAGACATGAATGGCGCAGCCGTAGGCGGCACAAAAAATGTCTACACCCCCACTTCGAGAGCCAGCAACTCTTTTTATCCGGTGCCCTGCCGGGATTTATGCGGGTCGTTTCAGGTGAGTGTTTTCGACTATCCGTCGAGTCTTTTCTAACCGCTTGAAATGGATCAAAAAAAGCAATGCCGTTGTAAATTGTGGCAATTCGTTACGCTAACGGAATAATCAAATTCAAATGTCGGCAAAAAAGATTTATCTATTATTTACCACGTCAGTATTTACGTCTTATGCTCTAAAGCAATGTTATCGTTGAAGAATTTATGAACACTTTGTCGTGATGCCAAACGTCTCCGATTGATTCGAAAGTCAAGCCGCTTGACTCGCATTTAGAGAGAAAAATAATACACCTCGAGATTGCATATCTTGCAGCACAAGAAAGGCCAGCCCTGTGCCAGTCGCTTGGATTGACTGCAATCCGTTTCCAGAAGCAACAATATTTCGCCACTTCCCTCTCTCAGCGAACGAAGGAACTGGCGCTTCAGATTAGAACGTGACGCTCGTGGATCTCTGCATTTCGATGACGGATTTCGTACGTCTCAATCCAGCCGCACCGCCACGCCAGCTTTCGCCATGTGCTGCTTGACTGCATTGATCGTGAAGGTGCCGAAATGAAACACCGAAGCGGCAAGGACGGCGCTGGCACCGCCTCTGGTAACTCCGTCGACAAAATGGTCAGGGTACCAACGCCTCCTGATGCCACCACGGGAACTG
>JANNRX010000455.1:0-1771 GCA_031401875.1 Hyphomicrobiales bacterium
AACACAGCAGGTGTCATTGTTCCCGGTACACCAACCTTTGTTGCCAACAACGCCGGCTCTCGCTTTCCGAACCTCGTCGGGGCACTCCGCCTCGATCAGGCCTGGGGTAGTGCAGAAGTGTCGGGTATCCTCCAAGAGAACCGTGCAGCTAACTTCACGCAAGCTCCGATTGTTGGTACTGCTTCATCACGGCTTGCTGACAGCAAGATCGGCTTCGCCATCTCCGGCGGTCTGAAGATCAACGTTCCGCAGCTTGCTGCTGGCGATGCTCTTTACCTCGGTGCTGTCTACGCTGATGGTGTTACCAGTTCGACCTTCGGCAACATCTTCGCCGGCGCGTCTAACGTTGCCACTGTCGGTGGTGCAACGCTCTTTGCTCCTGATGCTGTCATCCTCCCTGTCACCCAGGGTGGCACCGGCAACATCCGTAATGTCCGTTCTTACGGTTTCAACGTTGGTTTCCAGCATTTCTGGACTCCGACCTTTGCAACCACGATTTCGGGTGCCTACGGCGAAGTTGATATCCCTCTCACCAGCCGCAACGTTGGCGATACCCGTTTCTACGGTGTTGGCTTGCTGAACAGCTACACCCCTGTTCGTGGTCTCCAGTTTGCTCTTGACACCATTTACATCAATGTTGACCCACGTGGCCGTCAGATCGACGCCAACCGTGGTGCACCCTTCACCAAGTCGCAGGATGGCGCATTCGCTGCCCGCTTCCGCGTGACGCGCGACTTCTGATCGAACACTCGATCATTGGTACAGAAACCCCGGAGCTTGCTCCGGGGTTTTTCTGTTTTGAACCATCACCCATCTGTTGCAAAACCCTTGCCCTTGGGGCCCGCTTCTGCCATCGAACCGTCTTATGACAACCGATGATGTTCTTGCCGAATTCAGAGCCGCTGGCGCCTTGCTCGAGGGCCATTTCATTCTTTCATCGGGCCGAAGATCTTCGGTTTTCCTGCAAAAAATGTTTGTCTTCCAGGACCCGGCACGGACAGAACGACTCTGCAAGGCACTGGCTCAGAAAGCCATCGCAGCGTTCGGGCCGATTGATGTCGTGGTTTCGCCTGCTGTGGGTGGCATTGTTCCGGGCTATGAAACAGCGCGGCATCTAGGGGCCAAAGCGATTTTTGTCGAGCGCGAAGATGGTGCATTCAAACTGCGGCGCGGCTTCGAGATTGCTGCGGGCGCACGCGTGCTGATGGTTGAGGATATCATCACCACGGGCCTCTCCTCACGGGAATGCCTGGCCGCCATCCGTCGCCATCCGGGTAACATCGTTGGTGCAGCCGTCCTGATTGATCGCTCGGCCGGAAAGGCCGATATTGGTGTCCCGCTGGTCGCGCTCGCATCTTATGCCGTGCCGGATTACGCGCCGGACGATGTCCCCGCCGCCATGGCCGCGATTCCAGCGGTCAAACCTGGCAGCAGAGGCCTCTGAAGCGGGAGCATGCACCATGATCCTTGGTATTGGCTCCGATCTCTGTGATATCAGACGGATCGAGCGCACACTCGCTAGACATGACAGGCGCTTCACGGAGCGCGTCTTCACCCCAGCCGAACGCAACCGCGCGGAAGGCAAGGCCAATCGGGCATCGACCTATGCCAAACGCTTCGCCGCCAAGGAAGCCTGCGCCAAGGCACTGGGTACAGGAATGCGGGATGGTGTTTTCTGGCGCGATATGGGAGTCATCAACCAGCCCTCGGGTCGACCAGCCATGATTTTGACCGGCGGGGCTGCCAGGCTGCTGGCAACGATGACGCCAGC
>JANNRX010000456.1:0-2848 GCA_031401875.1 Hyphomicrobiales bacterium
GTAGCCAGCTTTTCTGCGGGAATGCCGATGCCCGTATCGATGACGCTGAAGCAGAGTTTGCCTGCGTCTGTGCGATCCGGGGAAACATCAACGGTGACGCCACCACGTTCGGTGAATTTCAGGGCATTGTTCACGAGATTACCCAGGACCTGGCCGAGACGGACAGGATCAGCCACCACCTGCGCTCCCTTGAGGAGATCAAGACTGGCGCAAAGATCAAGGTCTTTGGACTGCGCCTTGCCCGCGAAGAGCCGCAGGACGGTATCGACAGCTTCCGCTGCATCGATATCCAGAGTCTCGACATCAAGCTTGCCTGCTTCGATCTTCGAGAAATCCAGAATGTCATTGATGATGGCCAACAGGCTGCTTCCCGAGCGTGCAATGACTTCCGCCTGCCGACGCGCGCCCTTTGGCAGTTCAGCCGTGGCCAGAACCTCTGCCATGACAAGAATGCCATTCATGGGCGTACGGATCTCATGGCTCATGGTCGCAAGGAAATCCGACTTGGCGCGATTGGCAGATTCTGCCTCGGCAGCCGCCATGCGAAAATCCGCGGTGCGTTCCGCGACTTCCGTTTCCAATCCCGCAAGATGACGGGCAAGGCGCTCGTCCCGCTCGCGGATATCGCCGATCATCGCGTTGAACCCGTTGACCAATACGCCGACTTCATCGCTGGACTGGATCGGCATGGCGATTGCGTAATCGTGATCCTGCCTGACCCTCGACATGGCGGCCGTCAGTGCCAGCAGCGGCGCGGTAAGGCCTTTCTGCATGCGCATGGCAAGGCCCAGTGCCAGGACAAGGGCAATCAACGCGCCGAGGCTGGTTGCGCCAATGCCTGACCAGATGCGTCCGGGCAGATCGCTTGTGTCTGCAATCAACCGCAAGGTTCCAACCCGGTTACCGGCATAGGTCACAGGAACCGCAATCTCGATCGAACGGCTGAGCAACACGGCCCGGAGTGACAGGGCGACCGCGGGATCGGTGATTACAAGATCGCTCTCTAGCTGCTCGGTAGCACCGACATCGGCAAAGCCTCGACCCTCCAGATCCTCGATCCCGGCGAAAGTGATACCACTGATGCGCCCGATGGCGCGGATGGCCTGATAGGCGCCGTTCGTATCGCGCTCCGCCGTAGCGCGTGCAGCAGCAGCCGCAACAACCTCCGCCGTTGAAACCAGGGCATCACGCTTGGCAACGGCGTAGCGCGACACTTCCTGCCAGACCGAAATGCCAAGGCTGAGAGATTGCGCCAGCGTCACCGTGATGACCACCAGAAGAATCAGCCGGATGCGGATTGAAGCCGTTTTCTTGAAAGACATGCCCGGCAATCTGCCGCTTCATGGTTAAATTTATGAAAACAAGCCATGGAGAATTTTCATTCAATCGCAACGGTTTCTTCCAGAATTTGCAGTATTGTCTTGTTTAATCACTGACTACCAAATTCAGGCTGGCACAGATGCAAGCGGTATTAAGCGAAACAAAAGCGAACAGTTTCAGTTTTGTCCTTGAAGGGCCGCTCACGATTCTTGCCGTGGATGATGATCCGATTCAACGCGAGTTCTGCGCGGTCTATCTCGCCTCGCCACAAACAGAAATCATCACCGCTGGCTCGGCTCTCGAAGCCTTGCAGATGCTGGAGGAGCGACGCTTCGACATGGCTCTTCTCGATGTTGATATGCCGGGAATGAACGGCATAGATCTGCTGCGTCAGCTCAGAACCGATACCAGATTCAACGATATGCCCGTCATGATGATCACCGGGCGCGAAGACATGACCTCGATTGATCAGGCCTATGAAGCAGGTGCCACGGCATTCATGTGCAAACCTGTAAACTGGCGTTTGCTCAGCCATCAGGTCAAATTTCTGCTGCGGGCGCACAAAGCCTTGCAGCGTGTGGAGGACAACCATGGCTGAACGATCAGCAACGGTTAGCCGATTGCTCAAGGGCTTTCTGGGACGGGGCATCAGAGATGAGCATGGCGGCATTGTCGTGGGATTTGCCACGGCAGCTGTCGGCCTGCTGGTGGCAAGCGGCGTTGCTGTTGATTATTCCAACACGAGTTCCGTGCGCTCCAAGCTTCAATCGGTGGCGGATTCATCCTCTCTGGCAGGGGCACGTGAGTTTCGCCTCGGCAATGCCAGCGAAACAGTGCTTAAAGAGGCTGTCATCAACTATGCCAAAGCAGCTTTGCCCGATGTTCCGACACTGACGGTTACGCCAAGCGTTGATCTTTCCAGCAAGACCATTTCAGTCCGGCTGAACGCAACAATCCCGACGTATCTGCTGCGCTATGCCGGACAGCACACCACCGAGATTGCCGCTTCGGCAAAAGCCAGGATGGTTGGTGGCGCTCCAATCTGCGTAATCGGGCTTGATCAGAATGAAAACTCCACACTGGATATGGAGAAGAATGCGAAACTGACTGCGCCCAATTGCTCGATCTATTCGAATTCCAAAAAACCGAATGGCCTGAGTGCCAAAAACAGTGCCCAGATACGCGCGGCTTTCATTTGCTCGGCTGGGGGCAAGTACAACGCAAAAGCGGACAGCTTCATTGCGGAGCCAAAGCTCGATTGCCCAGTCATACCGGATCCCCTTGCATCCCGCATGTTGCCAAGCGCTAGCGGCTGCATCGCCACTGCGATGGTCGTGAAGGGCAGCATGCTCAACCTCAGCCCCGGCACCTATTGCGGCGGACTGACCATTTCCGACAATGCCAAGGTCAACTTCAACCCCGGCGTCTATATCTTCAAGGATGGCCCGCTTGTCGTCACAACCGGTGCCACGCTCACAGGCGTCAATGTCGGGCTGCATTTCACAGGACCGGGCGCTGTGGTCCGGTT
>JANNRX010000457.1:0-7669 GCA_031401875.1 Hyphomicrobiales bacterium
AGATACCCCCCTCCCCCGCAAAGGGGGAGAGGGGAAGCACTTCAGTTTAGCGATAAATCCGCTGTGCCTGACGTTCCGCGATCCGCATCGCGCCCTTGGCATCCTCACGGCCGGTCGCAACCGCCGCAAACATATCAAGCACCACGAAGTCGGCCAGTGCAGAGGCTGCGCGTTCTCCGACGGAACCAAGACCACCAGCCGTCAGTGTGCGGCGTCCTGCATCCTTGGCAATCGACAGCTTGGGATCGGTGCGCCAGACGGGATTGGCATCGTAGGCATTGAGCGCGTGCGTCATGTACCCCACCGAAACCTCAAGCCACTTGTTGTGATTCTCGGCTTCCATGATGAAGGCCATGAAGGCTTTGCAGGCCATCGGGAACTTCGTGTAGGTCATGGTCATCATCGGGTAGGCGATGTGGAACTCGGTCGGCTTGCCGACAGGACCGACGGGCCAGAGCGAGTGGTCCATATCGTCCATGATTTCCTTCATCTTCGGATCAGCAGCGGCACCAGCCTTGGCAGCGGCATAGATCGACACGCCGTTGTTGGTCAGATGCACCTCGCTCGAAAGGAAGGCCTTGTTGTTGAAGGAATCATTCCAGGAAGCCGTGCCCGGCACGGATGCATCATTCAAGGCCTTGGCATACATCAGCGCCTTTTCTGTCTCGGGCGAATTGATGATCACCTTGTCATTGGCATCCACAAGGTTGCCACCGTGGGACCAGAGCGCCCAGTGAACCCAGGCATTGCCATCCCCGGATGCGCGACCCAGTGCGAAACCGGCGGGTGTATTCTGTGCCTTCAGGGCCTTGAACGCTGCCAGCAGCTCATCGGTCGTTTGCGGGAATTTCGAGAAGCCCGCTTTCGCCATGGATGAACGGCGATAGTTGATGACATTGGCATTATAGGCCACAGGCATCGCGATCCATTTGCCACCGCTCTTGCCATAGGTTTCTGCCGTTGTGGCCCAGCCGCCGTATTTGCCGCCAAGATAATTGCAGACATCACTCACATCCACGCATTTGTTGGGGAAGAGATGCGGCAGCGAATACAGACCCCAGAACATATCCGGGCCCTGATTGGTATTGGCCGCAACCGATGCTTTCGGTTGCACGTCATCAAGCGATTCGTTGATCACCGTCACCTTGACGCCAGTGGCCTTCTCGAAGGCTGCAACCATCACCATGAAGCCGTCTTCTTCTGACTGGATGAAGCGCTTCCAGCGCAAGAGCTGAACGGCGGCACCGGCTTCCGGTTTCCAGGTGTTGGCCTGGGCCCAGGCCGCAGCCCATTCACCAAAGCCCGTTGCACCCACAGCTCCAAGAGCAGCGCCGCCCTTGAGCAGCGATCGGCGGTTGAAATTCATCATTGGTCTTCCTCCCTTTGTTGCATGCGGTGAGCCTCGTTATGGGGCATCCCGTCTGTTAATAATGGTCTTGATATCAGTGCAGCCGCTTGCCGCTCTCTTTATCGAAGAGATGCGTCACGGTCTTGTCCGGCGAGATTGTCATCATCTCGCCGGGCTTTGCCATGATCCGTTCGCGGAAGACGCAGGTGAGGCTCTGACCGCCTACTTCCACCACAACCTGGGTTTCCGAACCTGTCGGCTCCACAACCAGAACCTTCACCGCAACGCCTTTGGGGTCGAGCATGAAATGTTCAGGCCGGATGCCCAGCACAGCAGCCTTGCCTTTGGATTTGGCCGGCATATTGCCGATTTTCCAGAGCGTGCCTGCTTTGTCCTTGAAGCCAGCGGTCTCGATCGTTCCGCTGACAAAATTCATTGCGGGTGAACCGATGAAGCCCGCCACAAACATGTTGTTCGGGTTGTCATAGAGCTCAAGAGGAGCGCCGATCTGCTCCACGATGCCATCATGCATCACCACGATCTTGTCAGCCATGGTCATTGCCTCGATCTGGTCATGGGTGACGTAGATCGTCGTTGTCTTCAGCCGCTGGTGCAGTTCCTTGATCTCGGTGCGCATCTGCACCCTGAGCTTGGCGTCGAGATTGGAGAGTGGCTCATCGAACAGGAACACCTGCGGATCACGCACGATGGCACGGCCCATGGCCACACGCTGGCGCTGCCCGCCGGAGAGCTGGCGCGGATAGCGATCAAGAAGCTTCTCAAGCCCAAGGATCCTGGCGGCCTTGTCGGTCCGCTCGTTGATCTCGCTTTGCGGTGCCTTGCGCAGTTTCATCGAGAAGGCCATGTTCTCGGCAACTGTCATATGCGGATAAAGGGCATAATTCTGAAAAACCATGGCGATATCGCGCTCTTTGGGCGGCACGTTGTTGACCACACGGTCCCCGATCAGCACTTCGCCGCCGGTGATGTTCTCAAGACCCGCAATCATGCGCAGCAATGTCGATTTGCCACAGCCCGATGGCCCGACGAGGATGACAAATTCGCCATCATTGATACCGATATCAACGCCGTGGATGACCTTGGTCGCTCCATAGGCCTTGTGCACGCCACGCACTTCGACTGACGCCATTGTCTCTCACTCCCCTGACTGTGCCTGCCTGGACACGGTCTTCGTTTTTATAGGCCAAGGATTATTGAACCGAAGTTCCCGCCTTGATCCGCTGTTCGCAATCTCCATCTGCCTCTTGCTCGCCGGACTTTTGTAAAAGGCTGACCTTGCACTAAGCAATCATATAATCATACGGTATATTGCATGCTGTCAAGCTTGTGCTGTGATTTCTCGTCACTGCCGGATTCTGGAGAGTAATGCTGCAATGCGGAATTTCTTTGATATCGAGAATCTGGCGAGCCCGACGACGCTTAATGCCGATACGCTGTTTGGACAGGTCGCGCAGTTGCTTGGCCGCGCCATCGTTTCGGGAGCGTACAAGACGGGAGATCTGCTTCCGAATGAGGAGAGTTTAAAAGTCGATATTTCGGTCTCGCGCACGGCTTATCGGGAAGCGGTCAAGATTCTCACTGCGAAAGGCATGGTCGAGGCGCGCCCTAAAAGTGGGACCCGTGTCGCGCCACGTGAAAATTGGAATCTGATCGATCCTGATGTGCTGATCTGGCAGCTCTCGATGAACCCCAGCGAGGCATTCATTCGCGAATTATTTGAATTACGACGCATAATTGAACCAAAAGCCGCACAATTGGCAGCACAGAGGCGCAGGCCGGAGCATATGGCCATTCTTGACGAGGCCATGATGCTGATGGAGAACGAACGCCCGTATTCCGAGGTGTCGATCAGGGCCGATCTTGATTTTCATCGTATTATTTTCGTATCGGCTGGAAATCCGGCGCTTGCCTGCCTCGCTCATGTTGTCGTTGCCACCATCCAGTGGACGATGTTGCTGCAAGCTACCAGAGATCGCGAGAGTTTCCAGGGCCCCATCTGGGATCACCGCAGGGTCAGGAATGCCATTGCGGAGCAGAACGGCGATCTTGCAGCCGCCATGATGGAAGTGCTGATTATCGAGAGTCTGGACAATACGCTGGTGGAGCTTGCTAAAAAACAAGCCAATCTTCCATTATTAAATCATACTAATAAAGACTGATGCCGCTTTTTATGCTTTCCTGTCCATTGCTACCGATGGATGCACATTCAAGCGTTGGGGAAAATAACGGGGCGAACCGCTCTTTTCGCACGGATAAAGCACCAGTTCACTCCCCGATATCAAATGTCACGCCTTGTGCCAAAGGCAAGGCGGCACCGTAATTGATCGTATTTGTCGCTCGCCGCATGTAGACTTTCCAACTGTCCGAACCCGCCTCGCGACCACCGCCGGTTTCCTTCTCGCCACCAAAGGCCCCGCCGATTTCCGCGCCGGATGGCCCGATATTGACATTGGCAATGCCGCAATCAGAGCCCGACGTCGCGATGAAGGCTTCAGCCTCGCGCATGTCACGCGTAAAAATCGAGGATGAGAGACCGGCCGTCACGCCATTTTGCATGGCGATGGCCTCCTCCAGTGTTTTGTAGCGCATGACATAGAGAATGGGCGCGAAAGTTTCGTGCAGCACTGGGCCATCATGCTTTGGCATTTCAACCAGCGCTGGCGCAGCATAATAAGCCTGCGGACTGATGCTTTCCTTGATCCGCTCGCCGCCCGTTACCTGCCCGCCGAGACGGCGGCTGTCGAACAGTGCTTTCTGCATGCCATCAAAGGCCTGACGGTCGATCAGCGGCCCGATCAGCGTTCCTTCCTTGCGCGGATCGCCAACCGTCGCTGACGCATAGACCTTGCGCAGGCGCGGCACGAAACTGTCGTAGATATCCTCATGCACAAACAGTCGGCGCAATGTGGTGCAGCGCTGGCCAGCCGTACCCATGGCCGCAAAAGCGACGCCGCGTAAAGCCTGATCCAGATCCGCCGAGGGACAGATGATGGCCGCATTGTTGCCGCCAAGCTCCAGGAGCGAGCGCGCAAACCGCGTCGCGAGCTTGGGACCGACCTTTCGACCCATCGCCGTGGAGCCCGTTGCCGAAACAAGCGCCACCTTCGCATCTTCCACCAGCGCAATGCCAGGACCGGAACCGCCGATCAGGACTTCCGACAATCCAGCGGGCGCATCGCCAAAGCGCTTCAGAGCCCGGTCGAAAAGTGCCTGCACGGCGAGTGCAGTCAAGGGGGTCTTTTCCGAAGGTTTCCAGACAAGGCAGTTGCCGCAGACAAGTGCGAGTGCCGCATTCCAGGCCCAGACCGCGACAGGAAAATTGAACGCCGTGATGATTCCGCAAACACCCAAGGGATGCCATGTCTCCATCATGCGGTGCATGGGCCGCTCGGTCGCAATGGTCAGGCCATAGAGCTGGCGGGAAAGACCGACTGCGAATTCGCAGATGTCGATCATCTCCTGCACTTCGCCCAGACCTTCCGCGGTGATCTTGCCCGCTTCAAGCGTCACCAGACGGCCTAGATCAGTTTTTGCCGCGCGCAATTCCTCGCCAAGCAACCGGACCAGTTCGCCGCGGCGAGGAGCGGGAACAAGCCGCCAGACCAGAAAGGCCTCATGCGCGCGCGAGATCGCGGCCTCTGTTTCCTGCGCGGTCACCAGCCGGACCTGGATGATTTCTTCCCCCGTCACGGGCGAGCGGGCGGAAAGGCCCTCTTTCTTGACAAACACACCCCTCGAAACGCCGAGCCGCTTGAGGATGGCTGTCGCTTCCTTCTTCACGGAGGGCAGGGATTTGGCGCGGAACGCTCTGGTGCGGATCGATTTCATCATGGGACTGGCTTAGCGCAGTTACGAGCGGGATTGAACCACCTGCGTCCATGGATGCTGATTTTTTACATCCCTCAGGCTTCAAACCGCCTTGAGTGCGGCAAGCCTGTCCTGCAATCGCTCGAACAGCGGCGAGCGCGCTTCGAAGAGATAGTCTTTCTGCGTCACGGAAACACGGCTGGCACCGGCCGCAATCAGATCGGATGACAGCGCTGCCGCATGTGCCGCCTGGACATGCAGGACGATCTGCGAGGCGGCATTTTCGATCTCTGGCACCATGGTCAGCGTCGCACCTTGTTGCTCGGCCAGTGCTGCAAGGCTTTCAAGATGCTCTGGGGCCGCCTGCACCCGCAGTTCCCGCAAAGTCCGCGCCGCATGTTCGGCAGAAATCCGGCCAAGGAATTTGCGTGCAATGCCGGTAATGGCATCCGGCCAGTCCGCCACAAGGCTTGCAACCAGGTTGGCCTGTGAGCGCAAGATCACTCCATCCTCCAGCACCTTGAGCGCATTGGCTTCCAGAGTGCTGCCCGTTGTGGTGATATCGACAATGAACTCAGCGGTCCCGGATGCTGGCGCACCCTCTGTCGCGCCGAGACTTTCGACAATCCGGTAATCGGCAACGCCATGCTCGGCAAAGTAACGCCGCGTCAGCGCGATGTATTTGGTCGCGACCCGCATGCGCCGTCCGCGACGGGCGTGGAAATCAGCCGTGATCTCTTCGAGATCCTCCATGCTGCTCGCATCGATCCAGCCTTTGGGCACGGCGACAACCACATCAGCATGGCCAAAGTCAAGGGGGGAGAGCAATTCCACCTTCTGGTCGGCATCGGGGATGGCTTCGCGAACCAGATCCTCACCGGTAAACCCAAAATGTGCATCGCCAGAGGCCAGCTTCGCCACAATCTCCGAGGCAGACAGAAACAGAACCTCAGCGCCTGGCAAGCCGCGCAGCGTCCCACGATAATCGCGATTGCCCCCTTCCTGAACCAGTGTCAGACCAGCACGGTTGAAGAAAGCGGTTGTATTGTCCTGCAAGCGCCCCTTGGAGGGAACGGCAATAACGAGCTTGTCACTGGAGGCTGTCGTGGGGGCGGTTTTTTGTGTCATGTTGCGCTCCCGCGTTGAAAGCGCTCGACCCACAGGGAGAAGCCTACGGCGGGAACATCAACTGCGGCGCCAAGCCGTTTGAGCAACCCATCGTAACGGCCGCCTCCCGCGAGCGGCTTTGCGACAGCGGAAGCATTGTGCGGCAGCATCTCAAACACCATTCCCGTGTAATAATCGAGGTTGCGCACAAAGCCTGCCGACGCAGAAATGCCCTCAAGGTCAAGACCGGCTGCGGCCATGAACCCGACGCGGGTTTCATAGCGCTGCAATGGAACGCGGATATCGAGACCGTGCCGCTGTGCAAGCCGGTTGACCTCGACAGCGACCCGATCAGGATGACCGCTGATCGCAAGAAACTCTTCCAGAATGCGGGTGCGGTCAGCATCCAGTGCGGTTTCGCCCTCCTGCGCCTTGCTGAGAAAGCGTGAAGCGATTTCCTCCGCTGTCCGTCCCCCTGCCTCGCGCACGCCGCTCATCGTCAGCATGTCACCGACAAAGGCGCGGGCGGCTTCTGGTCCTGCCCCCTCTAGGGCTGCCATCACACCGCCATAGCGGTTGAGCCCCGTGGACCGGGATGTCTGCACGATGGCCTGCGCAAACGGCTTGCCTGCTGCCAGACCCCGCTTGAGCCGTCGTGCGAAAGCAGGCGATGCTTCCAGCGCGTCCAGCACGCCATTGATCAGCCCGGCATCGCCCAGCCGCACCAGAGGCTTTGCTTCTCCGAGCGAGCGCGTGGCGGACAGCGCCAGTGCCAGAATGTCCGCATCTGCCGCCTCGCGGTCCGTGCGACCCAGAGATTCCACCCCGGCCTGAATGAATTCTCCCGGTTCCCCCACACGATGGCGGAAAACCGAGCCACAATAGGAAACAGCCGCCCTGACCGGGGTTATGTTCTTTTGGACCTCGGCCATGCAGATCGGGATGGTGAATTCCGGTCGCAGGCATAACTCGCGGCCTTCGGCATCCTGTGTCAGATACAGCCTGCGGCGAATATCCTCGCCCGACAGATCAAGAAAGACATCTGCCAGAGTCAAAAGGGGGGCATCGCTGCGCGCATAGCCCGCGCTTTCAAGCAGTGCCACGAGAGGTTCGAGAGGGAAGGTTGCGGACATGTGCAGGACCATTTTCTGGTGCGTTAGGGCCTGTCGTCAGTTAGGAACAAATGGTGGATGAGATCGAAATGGGCCGAATGCAAGGACAAAAGACGCGCCGATAGCAGCGCTATCGGGAAGATTTTTGTCCTTGCAGGCGGTCCGTTTCCATCTCATCATGCTCAAAATTCCTTCTTTGAGGGCAGCGCGGTTAAAATGGCCCATTGTTTCGCGCTTCTGTCTCGCAAACCGGACGGTTTGCTTCACCAGAACC
>JANNRX010000458.1:0-1720 GCA_031401875.1 Hyphomicrobiales bacterium
CTCCGTTCACTGACAGCGTGGCGTATCTTGAGGAGGGCGACTGGGTTGTCCTGACCCGGACATCGGCGGAATTTCGCGATGCCAGCAACAGGATCGTCAAACGCGCGCGGATCACCAGCACTGCTGGCGCGTTCCTTGTCGACAAGGGCAACCATCGTCATTTCATGGCCAAGGAAATCCATGAGCAGCCGGAGGTGATTGGCCGCACTTTGGCCCATTACATCGACATGGCCAATGGCGAAGTTCGGCTTCCAACCGAATTACCATTCAATTTCAAGGATGTGGACAAGATATCTCTTGCAGCCTGCGGTACCTCGTATCTGTCCGGTCTGGTCGCGAAATACTGGTTCGAGAGATTTGCCCGCTTGCCCGTCGAAATCGATGTGGCATCGGAATTTCGCTACCGCGAAGCACCAATGCGCAAGGGAGACATGGCGCTGTTTCTGTCGCAATCGGGCGAAACGGCGGATACGCTGGCCTCGCTTCGCTATGCCAAGGAGCATGGTCAGCATGTGGTATCACTGGTCAATGTGACGACCTCCACCATGGCCCGAGAGAGCCATGCCGTTCTGCCGACATTGGCGGGTCCTGAAATAGGCGTTGCCTCGACAAAGGTCTTCACCTGCCAGCTGGCTGTTCTGGCGGCCCTTGCACTGTTTGCGGCCCGGCAGCGGGGCTTTCTGAGCAAAGAGCAGGAGCAAGTGCTTGTGCGCCAGCTGATTTCGGTACCCGGCGATGTGGCTGACATCTTGAAAATGGAACCTAAGATCGAGCAGGTGGCGCACAAGCTCACCAAATCGAGAGATGTTCTCTACTTCGGCCGCGGCACGAATTATCCGCTCGCCCTTGAAGGCGCGCTGAAACTGAAAGAGCTCTCCTATATTCACGCCGAGGGCTATGCGGCCGGCGAATTGAAACACGGACCGATCGCGCTGGTGGACGAGCAGATGCCGATTGTCGTGCTGACACCACGGGACCAATGGTTTGAAAAAACCGTTTCCAACATGCAGGAGGTTGCGGCTCGCGGTGGTCAGATCATCGTGATCGGCCCTGCCGGCACGGCGCGGGACGCGGCTGTTGAGGCTGTTGCCAGCATTGAAATGCCCGATTTAGCGCCCGAATTCTGCGCCATAGCCTATGCAATCCCTGTGCAGCTTCTGGCTTACTACACGGCTTCCATCATGGGGAAAGATGTGGATCAGCCGCGTAATCTGGCGAAATCCGTCACTGTTGAATGATCAAAAGCGATGGGAACAAAGCGGCGCGCCATGTTTTCGCGCCACTTTACCTTTCCAAGGGGGCTTTCGTCCCTATGTGTATGTCTTTAGCGTTACATCCATGAGTCGCAGCCTCCAGGCTGGCGGCCCGTTCACAAGAGGCCTATCCGATGCGTGATCCAGTCGACCTTTTCAACAGCTTTGTCATCCCCTCGGTTGAGGAGACGACGAGCCGTGGTTCCTATCGCTATGATATTTTCTCGCGGCTGCTGAAGGAACGGATCATTTTTCTGACCGGGCCTGTCGAGGATCAGATGGCAACGCTTGTCGTGGCGCAGCTTTTGTATCTTGAGGCGGATAACCCCAAGAAAGAGATCAATCTCTATATCAATTCGCCTGGCGGTGTCGTGACCTCTGGTCTGTCGATCTATGATACAATGCAATTCATCCGCTGTCCGGTTGTGACGCTTTGCACGGGGCAGGCGGCCTCGATGGGCTCGCTT